>CACYSH010000011.1 GCA_902776945.1 uncultured Ruminococcus sp. | reverse complement strand
TTACCATTAACGGCGATCTGCTCCACAAAGAGGGCGTTATAAACTGCAACAAAGGAAAGATAATCGTAAACGGCAGCTACATCATGGAAAAAGATAATCGTAAACGGCAGCTACATCATGGAAAATGTTTCGGATGATTCCTCAAGCGTGGACGGTTATGATGTTTGCTATGCGACTTTGCAAATGACGGACGAATCCGATGCCGTATACGTTTACGGCGATATTATAACTCACAAGATCGTTGACAACGGCGGATTTAACGTAACAAATGGAGCTGTTAATGTCAGCGGCAATATAGATGCTGACAACGGTATAAATATGAATATCAGCAATGAGGCAACTCTGTATCTTAACGGAGACTCTACGCAGTATGTCCGCTTCGGAGATTCCCCGATATTAAACAGGCTCGTTGCAGAGAGACCCCTCGAACGCGAGATCGTATGGACGGGAGACCTGTATGTCAACAAGCTGTACAGCGACATCATTATCAGACCCGATCATCTGAATTTAAAGAAGCTCGACCTCAACAAGTGCTGTATGACCATTAACGGCTCTTGCGGCATGGCGGAATATGACAATTCCGACTATACTGTAAATCTTGACGGCGGTTTTCTTACCATTAACGGCGATTTCCTCCACCGTTACAGAACGGTGATCTGCAATGAAGGTACGCTGATCGTAAACGGCAACTACATCATGGAAAATGTTTCGGATGATCCCGCTTGCGAGGACGGCTACGACGTTTGCTCTGCAAAACTGAGTTCGTCGAACGACAATGACAAGGTTTATATTTACGGCGATATTATAACTCACAAAATAGCGTCTTCCTGCGGTTTCAAATTAGTCAAGGGCTATTTGACTGTCACCGGCAACATTGACTCTGAGGATGGTCTCAACATAAGCAGCAGCTATAAGCACACAACCTTCCTGGACGGCGAAGGCAAACAGTTCATCAAGCTGGGCGAAAAAAGCAAATTCAACATTCTTGTCATCAGACAGCCTATGAGCAACTACTCCTTCGAGCCGAAAGAGTGCTGGAAAAAGCTGATCGACGAAAGCGACTCGCACGCAGTCGAGAACCCGACCGTTTCGTATGAAAAAGGCACAGGCTCTGTAAAGCTCACCTGGAAAGCAGTTCCCGGCGCTGAAAAGTACGGCATCGCCATGTATGCGAACGGCAAATGGAGAATGCTCGGTCAGGGTTCGGGTACTTCCTATGTAGTGAACGACCTCAAGGCAGGCGTGGATTACCGGGTAGCCGTTGTTACCAAGATCAACGGTGAATGGAATCTTGACTACTCGAAGGCGATCACGGTAACTCCCAAGGCGGGTAACAGGTATCCCGTAGTTACTTCCGAGGTTTCGGGCAGACAGTTCCGTCTTAACTGGACGGCTGCCGACGGTGCCGAGAAGTATGGCATTGCGGTTTATCAGTCCGGCAAGTGGCAGGTAAAGGTTCAGCTTAAGGGTGATGTTACTTCCTATACATCTCCCAAGATGAACAGGGGCGAATATCAGATGATAGTTTGCGCTAAGGTAAACGGCGCATGGGATACCGGCGATATTAAGAACAGAACATTCATTGTTACTATCAAGTGATTTTAAAGCCCGTATGAGCGGACATAAATAAAAGACCGGCAGTCTTTCAGAAGGCTGCCGGTTTTGTTGACTTTGATTTTTTGCAAAATCCGACTTACAGTCTCCAGAACCTCATGCCGCTTGCTTTAAGCTCGTCCATGCGGTAAAGGCTCTTTACGTCGATAAGCACCTTTTCTTCATCGGCAAGCTCGGGCTTGAACATTTCTTTGAGCTGCATAACCGACATTGAACGGTACTGAGTATGCCCGACGGCTATTATAAGACAGTCGGCTTTCGGCAGTTCCTCAAACGGCACAAGCTCAACGTTATATTCCCGTTTTGCAACCGCAGCGTCTGCCCACGGGTCGGAGACTATCGGACTTATCTCGTATTCCCTCAGCCGCTCGACTATATCGGCAACCTTGCTGTTGCGCGTATCGGGGCAGTTTTCCTTGAAGGTTATCCCGAGTATTATGACAGCCGCCTTTTTCGGAGCCATTCCCGCCTCGATCATTTCCTTTATAGCCGCGTCGGCGACAAAGCCGCCCATTGAGTCGTTGACCTTTCTGCCGTTTAAAATTATCCTGCTGTGATAACCGAGCTTTTCAGCGGCGCTTGTCAGATAATATGGGTCTATGCCGATGCAGTGACCACCCACAAGCCCCGGCTTGAAACCGAGAGCGTTCCATTTTGTGTTCATGCCGTCAAGCACTTCGGCGGTGTCTATTTTCAGCTTGTCGCAGATAATGGCTATCTCGTTCATGAAAGCTATGTTTATATCTCGCTGGCTGTTCTCGATGACCTTTACCGCTTCGGCGGTCTTGATGTCCGATACCCTGAACGTTCCCGCCTTGATTATTATGTCGTATACCTTTTTTATCTCGGCGGCGGATTCCTCGTCCATGCCCGAGACTACCTTTTGTATACTGGTGAGAGTATGCACTCTGTCGCCGGGGTTGATGCGTTCGGGACTATATCCTATTTTCCAGTCGGTGCCGCATTTCAAGCCTGATTCTCTTTCGATTATCGGCACGCAGATCTCTTCGGTAACGCCTGGATAGACGGTCGATTCAAATACGACTATCGCGCCCGCCGAAAGATTCTGTCCGACCGTTTTTGAAGCGCTTTCGACCGGGGAAAGATCGGGGGTCTTGTCGTCCTTGACAGGGGTAGGCACCGCCACGACAATGAACCGCGCCTCTTTGAGCCTTGACGGGTCGGCGGTAAATTCAACGGTGGTGTTTTTTATAGCCTCGCCGACCTCGTTGGTGGAGTCGATGCCGTTTTTGTATTCGTTCACGCGCTTTTCGTTTATGTCAAAGCCTATTACCTTGATATGTTTTGCAAATTCCACCGCGATAGGCATACCGACATAGCCCAGTCCCACGAGTGCGAGCTTTTCCGTGCCGCTGATAAGACCCTGATAAATATTATTAAATTCCATATTTTTCCTTCTTTCTTACAAGGCGCTTTTCAGCGCTCCGGTGATGAAATCAATATCCTCCCGCGTAAGATACGGGTGTATCGGCAGGCTGAGAACTCTCCCGCACAGCTTTTCCGTTACAGGACAATCAGCATTCTCACTATCAGTCCCCGCAAACGCGCCCTGAGTGTGCATAGGTCTCATGTAATATATCATCGTCGGTATACCCTGTTCTTTAAGCCTTGTCTGCAAAGCATTCCGGTCGGTATTTTCCGGCAGCTGCACCGTATACTGCGCCCAGCTGCTGACAAACCCCTCACCCACCGCCGGCAGAACAAGCCCAGTATTTTCAAGAGCCTCGTTATACATCGCGGCGGCTTTATTCACGCTGTCAAGCTCATATTCCCGAAACGCTTTCAGCTTGACTTGCAAAACAGCCGCCTGAATGGTATCAAGTCGGCTGTTCATGCCGATGCGGATATTGTCGTATTTGTTTTCGGCGTTCTTGCCGTGTACTGCAAGGCTCCTGACAACAGCCGCCAATTCGTCATTATCGGTAAAGACCGCGCCGCCGTCGCCGTAGCAGCCGAGCGGCTTTGCGGGGAAAAAGCTCGTTGTCGAAATATCACCGAAGCTGCAAGCCATTTTACCGTTTAACGACCCGCCGAAACCCTGAGCGCCGTCCTCCAGAAGCAAAAGCCCGTATTTTTCGCATATCGCCTTTATACGCCGATAATCGGCAGGCAGCCCGAAAAGATCGACCGCCGCCACAACGCGGGGAATGTATTTTCCCTCGCTCTTTACTCTGATTATTGCCTGTTCCAGCTTGTCGGGGTCAATATTGAAGGTGTGTTCGTCCACATCGACAAAGACAGGCACAGCGCCTTCGGCGGCGGGGCATTCCCCCGTGGAAAAGAAAGTGAAATCCGGAACGAAAACCGCGTTGCCCCTGCCTGTCCCCCACGCTTTCAGCGCAAGTGTAAGAGCGTCGGTGCCGTTGGCGCAGGTTATACAGTGCTTTACGCCGACATACTCCGCAAGCTGACGTTCAAGCTCCTTCACCTGTCCGCCCGATATGAAATGCGCCGATGTGCAGATCTCCGCTATGCTTTTGTCAATGTCATCTTTCAGTACGGCGTACTGCTTTTTCAGGTCACGAAATTCCATTTTGTTTCACCTCGGTTATGGTATTGGCAGTCTTTTCGTACCTTCTGCCGCAGTCGGGACAGGAAAGCTCGTTGTCAAGCACCTGTCCGCATTCGCAGACCCAGCCCGCCTGTCTTGCGGGAACGCCCAGCATAAGCGCATGAGCGGGAACATCGGAAGCAACGACCGCCCCCGCGCCTATCAGCGCCCATTCTCCAATGGTATGACCGCAGACTATTGTTGCATTTGCGCCGATGCTCGCCCCCGTTCCGACAAGCGTTTTTTTATACCCGGCGGAGCCTTTCGGATATTTTGCTCTCGGGGTGAGGTCGTTCGTAAACACGCAGGAAGGACCGCAGAAAACATAGTCCCCCAGTTCAACTCCCTCATATACCGAAACATTGTTCTGTATCTTTACGCCGCTGCCGATCTTTACGTTTTTCGAAATATTGACGTTTTGTCCGAGCGAACAGCCCTCGCCGATGACCGCGCCGCTTTGTATATGGCAGAAATGCCATATCTTAGTACCGCTGCCGATAACCGCGCCGTCGTCGATATAGCTGCTTTCGTGAACGAAATAGTCATTGCTCATTTTCTGAACCTCCCGACAAAATCCATTGTCGAGCAGTCCGCGAGCGGCAGCTTTACGGGTCTGCCTTCGGCTGCCGATTTGTAGATAGCAAGCACCAGTTCAAGCGCCTGTCTGCCGTCCTCTGCGGTGACGTACGGCTCGCGGTCGTTTTCTATCGCGTCTATCATATCGGCATAAAGCGGAGTGTGTCCGTAGCCGTAGACGTTCGGAGGATTCTCGCCGTAGGTCGCCTTTACCTCTGCGGGGTCGTCGAGCATATCGGCAAAGCGCCATTCCTCGATTATATTATCCGAAATACCGCCCGCCTTGACGGTTCCCTTTTCGCCGAAAAGATAAAGCGTTTCCTCCAGGTTTACGGGATAAACGTTAGTTGTGCCTTCGACAATGCCGTAAGCCCCGTTTTTAAATCTGATCATGGCTATGCCGATGTCCTCAGCTTCAATATAATCATGACACAGGTTATCCGTCATGCCCATAACGCAGTCGATCTCGCCGCCCATCATCCAGCGCAGCAGATCAATATTGTGTATGCACTGATTCATCAGAGCGCCGCCGTCCTGCTCCCATGTGCCGCGCCATTTTGCGCGGGAATAATACTCCCAGTCGCGGTGCCAGCGGATATGCGCCGTACCGTGAAGCATTTTTCCGAAGCGCTCCTTTTCGATAGCCTCGCGTATTTTCTGCACCGATTTGTTGAAACGGTTCTGATGATTCGCACAGACCTTTACGCCCTTTTCTTTTCCGCGCCTGATTATCTCGTCAGCGTCGGCAAGAGAAAGAGCTATCGGCTTTTCTATGATGACATTGCAGCCCGCGTCGATGCAGTCGAGCGCTACTGCGGCGTGTCTGCCCGATTCGGTAGTTACGGCGACAAGCTCGGGTCTTTCCTTTTCGAGCATTTCCCGGTAATCGGTATAGGTACGCACGCCGTCAAGGTCGAATTTAACGATCTTGTCGTGCATATTTTTCGGGTCGATGTCGCAGAGCGCAACAAATTCAAGCCCGTTCGCCTTTGCGGCGGCAATGTGGTTCGGGGATATTCTCCCGCAGCCTATGAGGGCGTATTTCATTTTATTTATCCTCCGTAATTTATACTATAAATGGGCAATACCGTCAAATTGCGCAAAGTATAAATGCCATCACTTTGCGTGGGTTGTTGCTTTATATGAATTTCGTTTATCCACAGTTTTTAAAATATAGCGGATCACAGGTTCAAATGTCGTCTTTATATCCGCATTTCGTTCCGCATAGCCGTAAATATCTTCAATAACCTGCTTATAGCTTTTGCCGCTTTTATAACATTTATCATAAAATTTTATCAGCCTGTTTATATCTGTCGGTTCCGGACAATTGCGGTAACGGATAAAATACGGCGACGGAGATTTTTGAAAAATATCTTCATTTATGCCGCTTGCTATCGGGAGACCGTATGCCAGATATTCTCTCGTTTTCAGCGCAGAAGAAAGAAATATATTATTCTTGTATCCGCCGAAAACTCCGAGACCAATATCGGCATTGTCGTAAAAAGGACGCTTTTCATCTCCATATTTAAGTCCGTGAAATACTATATGCTTCGTCAGACCAAGCTCCTTTGTCAGTTGTCGGTATTCCTCAAGAGTTTCTCCTCCGCCTACAAAGTCGATAAAGATCTTTCTTTTCCCGCCCGAGCTGTAATATTCGCTTAGACCGCGTATCACTCGTTCATAGCCGTGAGAGCTTTGAAAGGAAGCTACTGCCAGCAGCCGTATTTCATCGGAAACAGCTTTCGGCTCACGAGGCTTTATGCTGCCGACATCTATACCGTTCATGATCGGTATCGTTTTTACTCCGAAAATCCTGTCATCTCTGCTGTATGTAACTATCCTGTCAACATACTGCGGAAACTGCCTTCGGCTGAGATAGTCTTTTAAAAACAAAGTGTAATTTATCGGGTTTGAAAAGTACTCTTTGTCGTAAGGATAGGTAGGAATTTCGATAATGATAATTGTTTTAGGGTATTTTGATCTGACCTGCCTGAGAAAATCAACCATTCCGCTGTCTGCCCAAGGCTTTCTGATATAAATAAACGCAGGCTCTCTGAGCTGTTTAAAAGCCTCGTTCCAGTAAAACAATTGTGAACCGGGCAGCAGTCTTTTGGCGAGCTTGTTGGTTTTATATTGAAGAGTTATGTTATACATATCAAAACAGTTACTGAAAAGGCTGTTTTGAAGATCAATTTTCTCTATGACACCGGGCAGCGGCGTACCGTTTGACGTTTGTTGGCAATATATATAGTATCCATTTTTTTTCATTATCTGCTCCTTTCATCAGGCTTGAAAAAAATTACAGTAAACGACATTTATCCTATAAATGAGACTTGTAAGGCAGTGGCTTACTCCCGCCCGTTTGCCCGCAAATCCTGCCCTATTGTGAAAAAATTTGCACGCTCTGTGCAATTTATTCCGACGTTTACAACTATTCAAATCAACCGAATAACGCTCTTTTTAAAGGCAGCAAAATTTTCCTGATAATGCTGTATATCCCGGGAAATGTGAGCTTTATCTTTACTGTTTCACAGCGAACGCTTTTTACACTCGACAGCGCACGAAGCACATACCCGATATATCGTTCCGCCCCTTTGCGGTCACATTCTTTCATTTGGGCATAGGTATTTATAAATCTGTCCGAAGCAAACACTGTCAGGCGGTCAAGCGCTTCTGTTTTAACAGGGTCATCTGTACATTTCTTTTTTTCGGCTGTAAAGCCTTTTATACACTCGCAATAACTTCTGAGATCGTTTATGGTGTATGATTTGCGCATTATTGAATCGCTGCGCTGTCTGTAATAATACAGATAGCTGCACAGATTGCTGACCCTTTCGGCGCGGATATATGCTATCCCCGAGAAAAGCAGATCTTCGTAATGAATACCCTTTTTGAAGCTCAAATGTTCTTTTTTCAGATAATCAGCGCGGAAAAGGCTTGTTTGCGCCCCCGGGAACCAACGCTTTTCATTTTTGAACAATTGTATGATATGCTTTGCTCCATTGGCGGAAGGATACTTGATAAGCCTTCGCTGAGGAGGCATATATAAATTCTTATCATCAGAGAACATCCACACACTAAAACTGACTATTTCTGCCTGTTCTTTTTCAGAAAATGAAACAAGCTCTTCCAAAGCATTTTTTTTAATGTAATCATCGCTGTCAAGAAAATAGATATATTTACCGCGGGCAATATTCATTCCTGCGTTCCTTGCGTCCGAAAGCCCTCCGTTTTTCTTGTGGATAACCTTAATTCGTCTGTCTCTTTCGGCATATTCATCGCAGATCGTGCCGCTGTTGTCCGTTGAGCCGTCGTCAACAAGTATTATTTCTATGTCCTTATATGTCTGATCTATGGCGCTGTCAATACATTGGCGTATGTATTGTTCAACATTGTAAACCGGAATAATTACAGAAACCATTATTTTACTCCTGTCGTTCAATATAACTTATTGCAGGCTTGAATTTTATACCTTTCAGCGTGCTGCGCAGTATCAGGGCTATTTTTTCTTTTTTGTTTCCGGACTTTAGCAGTATGCGCATGATGTGCGCCGCGTCCCTTATCATCAGATACATAAATCCGTCAAAACCGTCCTGACGGTACAGAACGACATCGTTTCTGTAAAGATATTCAAACCTTCCGAGCGCCCCCGCGTCTGCGGAAACAATATCCGCCCCGACGTTCGCCTTACTGAAATGATGAACAACGCTCGACGGCACATAATAGCACTTTGTCCGCCTGGATATTCTCCGCGTATACTCCCAGTCGTCCGACCATATAAAAAATTCCTTATACGGCAGACCGAGCCTTTTAATAATATCAGTCCTCATGAAAAGCGACACGAACGAGGCATACTGCACCCGCGCCGGCTTGTCAAAGTCCTTCAGCCGCTTCCACTTAGTCTCTTTTTGAACGTTCATTTTGCAGATACTGCCGTCTTTCCAAACGACCTTACTTGAAAGGAAACCGAACCGCCCTTTGAGCTTTTTTCCGAAACGGCAAAGCTCTTCAAGCGTGTCCGGCTGAGGAAAACAGTCGTCGTCCATGACCCAGACGTATTTATATCCGTTTTCTGCGGCGTACTTCATTCCGAAATGAAAGCCGCCCGCGCCGCCTAAATTCGCCCCTGTATTTATATATATTATACTGCCGTTATCTGCGTATTCTTTCAGCGCCTCCGCCGTGCCGTCGGTGCTGGCATTGTCTATTATTATTATGTCGAGATATTTCCCGAACGTCTGCCGCAGAAGACAGCCTATATTGTTAAGCAAAAGCTCACGGCGGTTATAGGTAACGACCACCGCCGCAACGGGCTTTTTATTACTGCTTTTCATTTGCCGCACCCCAGCTTTCTCATAACGAATTTTCCGCCCTTTATGAGCCAGTTCTGATTTTCCATGAAGACATAAGGAATATCTTTGTATTTAACGCGGTTGGTGATGAGCCACACATCAAGCAGACGTTCGCTCACAAAGCCGAAAACGCGGGAGTCGTTCTGACTGTAACCGCTTGTGTCGAGCCGCTTTTCAAGCTCAAAAAGCACCGCAAACAGCCATTTACAGTAATTATCGAAATAATTTTTCTTCATTACGAACATATTAAAGCGGTGTCCGACGGTGAGCTTCATAACCTTGTCCCATGCCGCAAGACAGCGCGGGCATTTTTCGGCGAGTATTTCCCGCACCGTGTCAAGGTCGGCGGCGTGGTGAGCGTGGGCGTACTGCGAATAATTCGTTTCTATCCAGTAATCGCGGGGCTTTGGCAGAAGCACGGAGCAATCGGAGAGCTTATTTTCAAGCTCCCTGCCTGAGATTATTCTTTCCCATTTATCGCCGAAAAGCCGCCCGTCTGAAAAATGCCGTCTGTAATGAACAAGCCCGACATATTCCGCATCAAGATTTTTCCAAGCCCAATAAAGCCCCGTAAGCTCGCAGTAATTGGCGTTTTTAGCGCTGATGTTCTCGCCCGTATTGTCGGGAGTAAAGCCGATGCTTTCCTTTCCCTCCGCGCCGACATGGACAGGCAGATATATTTTTTCCTGCGGCATACGGTACGGCTTGTGCGCCGCGACAATTATTTTTATATCCATGTCAGCCAAGCTCCTTTTTTACGCATTCGAGCGCCGCCGCGATCACCGCATCCATATCGTAATACTTGTATTGACCGAGCCTGCCGCCGAAGATCACGCGCTTTTCCTGTTCCGCAAGCGCCTTGTATTTAGCATACAGTGCGCTGTTTTTTTCGTCGTTCACGGGATAAAAAGGCTCGTCGCCCGGCGCAAATTCCTTGCTGTATTCCCTTGAAATAACGGTTTTCGGCAGCTCGTTCCCGTTTTCGTCAAGCCCAAATTCAAACCATTTATGTTCGATTATGCGGGTAAACGGCGTTTCGCGGTCGGTGTAATTCATTACCGCGTTGCCCTGATAATTCGGCGTTTCGAGCAGCTCCGTTTCAAATCTTACTGTGCGATATTCAAGCCGCCCCAGCGAAAAGCCGAAATATTCGTCAACGGCTCCGGTATAGATGACCCTTTCCGCCGCCGCGTCGAAAGCTGCTTTGTCCGCGAAATAATCGGTATTGAGCCGCACTTCCGCGCCGTCAAGCAGCTTTTCGGCAAGCCGCGTATATCCGCCTGTCGGTATGCCCTGATAAAGCGCGTTGAAATAATTATTGTCAAACGTAAACCTGACGGGCAGCCTTTTGATGATAAACGCGGGCAGCTCGCGGCAGGAACGCCCCCATTGCTTTTCGGTGTAGCCCTTGACGAGCCTTTCGTAAATATCGCGCCCGACAAGGCTTATCGCCTGTTCTTCGAGATCACGCGGCTCGTCCGTTATTTCCCGGCGCTGTTCGGCTATTTTTTGCCGCGCCTCGTCGGGGGTGACAACGCCCCACATCTTATTGAAGGTATACATATTGAAAGGCAGGCTGTACAGTTCGCCCTTGTAATTGGCAACAGGGCTGTTGGTATAGCGGTTAAAGGCGGCGAAGCGGTTCACATAGTCCCACACGGCTTTGTTGTTGGTATGGAAGATATGAGCGCCGTATTTGTGAACGTTTATGCCTTCGACACGTTCGGTATAAACGTTACCGCCGATGTGTTTTCGCCTGTCTATGACGAGGACTTTTTTTTTCGCGTCGGTTAGTTCTCTTGCGCAGACTGCCCCGAATAGTCCCGCGCCGACGATAAGATAATCATACATTCCGCTGAAAGCACCTCTTTTTTGTACCGCGCAAATCTCCTGTTTCGGGCTGCCTGCACGGGGTTATTTTGATAATAATTATACCAAAATATATAGGAGTTGTCAATAGAACCTATGTCCGATCGACAGAAATTTGTTGTAAATTCATGAATGCATACGGAAAGGAATAAAAAGATAAGAGATATTGCAAACCTCAAAGCCCACAAAAAAACACAATCGAATAAATTGCCGATTTTCGCAAAGAAGCTGCACAATTCAGAATACTCCTGCCGAAGCAGAACCACATTTTGCATGATTCGCTGAAAATATACATTTACAGGAAATAATAAAAAATGGTCAAAGCGCTTGATTTATCGGAAAAAACATGGTATAATCATTAATGTCAGATGAACGTCATTTGACATTTTCCAAAAGTACACAAATGTATTTGAAAATATAAATGAGCGTTTTTGATGAATTGTACAAAATATAGTTTGACTCCGGCAGGAATGTATTGACCCGTTTAATTCTGCGGATTTTCGGGGTTTTGCTTGATTTGTGGGCTTTGCGTGGGTTGCGCGTGCAAAAGTTGCTAAACAGGCTCTTAGTGCGAACTTGTTCGTGCAGCTGACCCCTCGCCAGCGCACGGGAGATGTATCCCGTGTCCGTCCTCACTTTGCGTTTTTTGTGCGCACTCATTTAAAATATTTAACCGGAGGAACATCAATGAAGGTATTACTGATTGGCAGCGCAGATTCTATATGGATAAAAAAGATCATTGAACTTACATTTATCCCGTTCGGCGACGATGTTACTGTATACACAGATTCAAACACCGCCTACGCCGATTATTACCGCAGCAACAACATCAAAATCATCATGCAGAAGCCCGGCAAATCTCCGTTCAGTACATTATTACTGAATTTCCGACATATGCTGAAAAAATACGACCTCGTACACGTTCATTATGTAACATCTCTCGCCGCAACGCTCGGCATGATAAACAGCGTATTTTCACGGCGGTTCGTTCTTACGTTCTGGGGCAGCGACCTGTTCAGAGTTGAAAAGGCAAAAAAGCCCGTCAGGCTTGCGCTTAATTTCTGCTCTGCGGTAACTATGTCCACCGCAGAAATGAGAGATCGTTTCAGGAAGGATTACGGACGTTCATTTGACCGCAAGCTAAAAAGAGCGGTTTTCGGCGTGAACGGCTTTGATACGCTGCGTTCCGTAAGCCCGGACAAAACGGCGCTCAGGAAAAAATACGGCATACCCGAAAACAAAACGGTGGTCTCCGTCGGGTACAGCTGTAAAAAAGAGCATCAGCATCTTCCTGTATTATCGGCTATCAGAGATTTGCCGGAGGAACTGCGTTCGGGTATCCATATCCTGCTGCGCATGACTTACGGCTGTTCGGATAAGAGCTATCCCGATAAGGTAAAAAAAGCGGTATCGGAAACGGGCTGCACATACAGTATATACGAATCGTTCCTGTCAGACGAGGACACCGCCGAACTCACCCTGCTGACGGATATATTTATCCACGCGCAGGTCACAGACGCAAAATCGGCGACCCTGTGCGAGCATCTTTACGCACGGTGTTTTGTGCTGAATCCCTCGTGGATAAAGTATTCCGATTTTGAAAACCGCGTATTCTATCAGGAGTATGACAGCTTTGAGCAGCTTAAAGGAATGCTTGCCGATGTTTTGAGATCTCTGTCCGATGAAGACATACAAAAGCGCCTTGCCGCCAATACTGCGGCTATCTGCAAGCTCTGTTCATGGGACAGCTTTATCCCGCAATGGCGGGCGGTGTACACAGGAAAGAAATTGAGCCGCAGGAGGTAAAAAATGTTCAGTCTGGAGCGATTTATAAACGAGAAGGTCACGGGGAGACAAACATCTATGTTCTGCCCCGATATAGCCGCAAACAGAGATACTCTCAGCCGCAAAATATCGGGAAAATCAATCCTTGTGATCGGCGGAGCGGGCAGCATCGGCAGTTCATTCATAAAGGCTGTACTGCCGTTCAAACCCGATTCCCTTACTGTTGCTGACATAAACGAGAACGCACTCGCCGAGCTTACCCGCGATCTCCGCAGCACAAAGGATATGTATATCCCGGATAATTTTATTACTTATCCTATGGACTTTGCTTCGTCCGTTTTTAAAAAGATGTTCGTCAGCAGTGGCGGCTTTGATATAGTGGCGAATTTTTCGGCACACAAGCACGTTCGCAGCGAAAAGGACGTTTTCTCGGTCGAAGCTCTTATAAGAAACAACGTTCTGAATGCGGGGCTGCTGCTTGATCTTCTTGAACAGTACCCGCCGGAGGAATATTTCTGCGTATCGACCGACAAAGCAGCAAATCCCGTAAATATCATGGGAGCAAGCAAGCGCATAATGGAAGACCTGATCTTTGCTTACTCGGATAAGTTCCCCGTCAAGACGGCAAGGTTCGCGAACGTCGCTTTTTCAAACGGCTCGCTGCCTGCGGGATTTCTTGCAAGGATTCAAAAGCTCCAGCCGCTCGGCGCTCCTACCGACACAAAGAGATATTTTGTCTCTCCCGAAGAAAGCGGTCAGATATGTATGCTTTCGTGTATGCTCGGAAACAACCGTGAGATATTCTTCCCGAAGCTCAAAGAAGCGCAGATGCTGACATTTGATAAGATAGCGGTCGATCTTCTGCACGAATACGGCTATGAAGTTCTGGAATGTTCATCAGACGAGGAAGCAATAGAAAGATCTGCGGCTCTGAAACAGGGCGGCAGACAGTACCCCGTGCATTTTTCCGCGTCGGACACCTCCGGCGAAAAGGCTTTTGAGGAATTTTATACCGATAGCGAAACGGTCGATATAGAGAGGCTTTCGGCGCTCGGCGTTATTACGGGCAAGCAGATTCCCGACAAAGAAAGGCTCCGCAGACTGCTTGACAGCCTGACTGCGGCTTTTGAAAAAACGAACGCAGCAAAAGAAGAGATAGTAGAGATCATCAAGGATTATCTGCCCGATTTCGAGCATATCGAAAAAGGCAGGTCGCTTGACAGTAAAATGTAAGGAAGGTTTGAGCAATGGGAAGATTCATACCGCTGTCCGTACCCAATTTCGAAGGAAACGAAAGAAAATATGTTGACGACGCGATAGATCAGGGCTGGGTATCGACCGGCGGTGCTTATATAACAAAGCTGGAACGGCAGCTTGCGGAGTTCCTGCATACCGAAAACGCCGCCGCCTGTCAGAGCGGAACAGCGGCGCTGCACCTTTCGCTTATCGAGGCGGGCATTCAGCCCGGGGATATGGTAATAGTTCCCGCGCTTACCTTCATTGCGGCGGTGAATCCCGTAAAATATCAGTTTGCCGAGCCTGTTTTCATCGACTGCGACGACGGCTTTTGTATGGATCCCGCAAAACTTAACGAGTTTTGCGAAAACGAGTGCGAGCTTATTGACGGAAAGCTCATATACAAGGCAGACGGCAGACATATCAAGGCGGTCATAGTCGTTCACGTTTTCGGGAATATGGCGGACATGGTATCAATAATGAAGACCGCCCGGAAATACAGGCTGAAAGTAATCGAGGACGCGACCGAAGCTCTCGGCAGCAGATACACCGCAGGCGAGCTTTCAGGGAAATACGCGGGAACTATCGGCGATTTCGGCGCGTTTTCATTTAACGGCAACAAGATAATAACGACCGGCGGGGGCGGCGCGGTAACTGCGAAAGACCCGGCGGCGGCAGAGCATATCCGCTATCTTTCCACGCAGGCAAAAGACGACCCGCAGTATTACATACACAACGAGGTTGGCTACAATTACCGCATGACGAACATACAGGCGGCTGTCGGTGTCGCGCAAATGGAAGAGCTTCCCGAATTTATCGGGCGAAAGCAGGCGAACTTTGAAAAATACCGGACTCTTTTTGAAGGCTTCGAGCTTTGCCGTCTGATGCCTTTCAGAGAGGGAACTTCTTCAAACAAGTGGTTTTATTCGCTGGAGATAAACAGAGAAAAAGTCTCTGCCGATATGCGGGAGATAATCTCCGCGCTTGAAGAAAAAGGCATACAGACCCGCGCAATTTGGGGACTTATCAGCGAACAGAGACCGTATGTTGATTCGCCGTCATACCGACTTGAAAAAGCGCCCTATTATGCGGAACGCATACTTAACATACCGTCAAGTACCAATATCACCGATGAAGAGATAGTTTATGTTGCCGGACAGATAAAGAAAGTGCTGGAGGGGTTCTCTTGTGATAAACAGTAATATAATCATATCCGACAAAATATCCATGCTCGACGCGCTGAACATAATGGATCAGACGGAACGAAAGCTGCTGATAGTCTGCGAGGGCAAAAAATTCCTTGGAGTGATCAGTATCGGCGACGTTCAGAGAGCGATTCTCAAAAAACAAAAGCTCTCCCAGCCCGTTTCAAAGTTCATAAGAAAAAAAATAATCTATGCGTCCGCAACGGACAACATGGAAAAAGTAAAGTCGAAGATGCGGGAAAAGAAGATAGAGTCAATGCCCGTCGTCGATAAAAACGGCGATCTCTGCGACGTGATAGAATGGGATCAGCTTTTTTCGCCCGAGGACACCAAAACTGCGGAGCCGCTCGGTCTGCCCGTCGTTATAATGGCGGGCGGCAAAGGTACGAGACTTCTTCCTCTTACGAATGTTATCCCGAAACCCATGATACCCATTTCGGACAAAACTATCATGGAAGAGATAATGACGCAGTTCAAAAAGGCGGGATGCGATAAATTCTATGTTTCCGTAAATTACATGATGGAAGCTATAAAAGAGTATTACCGCAAAAGAACCGAATGGGATATAAGCTATATCTGCGAGAAAAAACCTCTCGGCACGGGCGGCTCGTTATATCTGCTAAAGGACATAATAAAAAGCACATTTTTTCTCACCAACTGCGATACGCTTGTAAATATCGACCTGCACGATCTTATCGCCTATCATAAACTCAATAACAACATAATAACGGTGGTCTCGGCGGTCAAGACGATACATATTCCTTACGGAACGCTTGAAACAAAGGTAGACGGCGTTATCAGCAAAATGAAAGAAAAGCCCGATCTGGTATATCAGATAAATTCGGGCTTCTATGTGCTGGAGCCGGAGGTTCTCGGATATGTGGAGGACGAAACGTTTCTCAATCTCCCCGACCTTATCGAAAGGCTCATCTCGGCGGGAAAAAGAGTGGGAGCTTTCCCGGTTTCCGAAAGCTCCTGGATAGACATGGGGAACTGGGACGAATATCTTAAACTGGTGAACAAATATTTCGGGTAGGTACTGACTTATGAACGGACGTAAAATATTGCTGCTCGGAAACGGCGGACATTGCCGCTCGGTAATGGATTCGTTATCAGCCGCCGCCGTTTATGAAAGTATCGGCATAATTGAAAAAAATGAAACGGCTGACAGCGATCATATAATAGGCACGGACGACGATCTTCCTGAGCTGTTCCGCAACGGTTGGCGCGAGGCTTTCATAACTGTGGGAAGTATAGGAAATACCCGCGTAAGAGAAAAGCTGTTTGATAAGCTCACGGAGATAGGATTTACAATACCTGCAATAATAGACCCGAGCGCGGTGATCTCCGCGAGCGCTTCGATAGCCGCCGGAGTATTCATCGGCAAAAGGGCGGTCGTAAATGCCAATGCAAGGATAGGGAGCTGTGCCATAATAAACACGGGTGCCATTGTCGAGCATGATTGCGTTGTCGGGAGATTTGCGCATATCAGCCCGGGAGCCGTTGTCTGCGGCGAGGTGTCGGTGGGAGATTGCTCTCATGTAGGGGCGGGAACGGTCGTTCGTCAGCAGATAAGGATAGGTGATCATGTTATGATAGGCGCGGGAAGTACTGTTGTAAAGGATATTGATGATAATATAGCAGCTTTCGGGAATCCGTGCAGACCAAAATGATCGTAAAAAACGCAAAGTGAAGACGGACGTGGTCGCCGGATCCCGTGTCTGTCCTCACTTTGCGTTTTTTTGTTGGTTTTGCCTTATTGTAACATTTTGATAATATCGTCCGCTATCTTCTCGGGAACTATTCCGAGTTCTTTCAACAACTCGCCCGCGTTATAGCGGTCATAAAACTTCTTTTCAAACCCGTAACACTTAACCTTCATATCACTATCGCCATAATACGCGGCAATCTTCTGCCCGAATCCGCCGTCAAGAATGCCGTCCTCCAGCGTTACAACCGCCCTATGCGCTGATTTCAGCGAATCCAGCAGCTCACTATCAAGCCCTGTAATGAATCTCGGATTTATGAGCGTAGCATTTATTTCCCTCTTTGCAAGCTCGGATACGGTCTGCTCGCCTATCTGATAGAAATCTCCCGCCGCGATAACCGCCGCGCCGCTGCCCTGCACGGTGATCTCGTAGCGGTTCAGTTCGCTGTAATCGGTCGGGAAAGCTCTTTCGGAATGAACCACCCCGTTTGACGGAACGCGGACGGCAACGGGGTATTTGTTCTGCTCCACCGCCCAGTCAACCATAGCAATGTATTCCTCGCAGCAGGTCGGCGCAAGATACACAAGCTGAGGTATGTTCGAGATCATCGGAATATCGTATATTCCGATATGCGTAACATCGCTCATTCCCCATATTGACGCGGAGAACACAATGAACGTCACCGCGCTGTTGTTCAGGCAAACGTCCTGCATTATCTGATCGTAGGTTCTCTGCATAAAGGTACTGTTCACACCGAAAACGGGCTTTCCGCCGTTTCTCGCGATACCCGAAGCCAGCGCCGTTGCGGTTTCCTCCGCAATGCCGACATCGAAAAACTGCCCCCTGAACTGCTCGCGCTTGTCGGAGGTAAATCCCATTATCGTCGGGGTCGCGGCTGTTATGGCGCAAACGGATTTGTCGGCGCTCATTTTTTTCATAAGATAATCGCCCGTCAAAGAGCCGTAGTTTTCGCCGCTCCAGTCAAATTTGCCCTTTCCGGTTTCTGGGTCAAATGGCATATGCCAGTGCCAGTTTTCCTTATTTACGGTAGCGGGTTCGAATCCCATGCCCTTTTGAGTGACGATGTGGACGGCTACGGGCTTTTTGCTGTCCTTTACGCTTTTGAACGCTTCTATAAGCTGCCCGATGTTGTTTCCGTCGGGTACGAACAGATAATCAAGTCCCATAGCGGTGAACAGATTTGTTTCTGCTTTTCCGCCGCCTTCTCGCAGGTCTTTCAGATTTTTATACAGACCGCCGTGATTCTCGGCAATGGACATATCGTTATCGTTTATCACTATTATGAAATTGGTGTCCATTTCGCCCGCGAAGTCGAGACCTTCGAGCGCTTCGCCGCCGCTTAAAGAGCCATCGCCTATCACCGCGATTATGTTTTCATTACCTCCCGTGAGGTCTCTGCCTTTGGCAAGCCCGGCGGCAAGGCTGACAGAGGTTGAAGTATGTCCGACGTTAAAGAAATCGTGTGCGCTCTCTTCGGGGTTGGTATAGCCCGACACTTCGCCGAATTTGTCGTCATCGGTGTAAGCCTGTTTTCTGCCTGTGAGTATCTTGTGCGGGTAGCACTGGTGAGAAACGTCAAAGACTATCTTATCTTTAGGCGAATCGAAAACATAGTGCAGGGCGATCGTTGCCTCTACAATACCGAAGTTCGGACCGAAGTGACCGCCGTGTTTGGAAAGGCGGTTCATCATTGCGCCGCGAATATCGGCGGCGAGGGTTTCAAGCTCGGCGGCGGTAAGATTTTTTATGTCCTGCGGACTGTTTACGTTTTTCAGGATTTCGTACATACGTTTTACCTCTTTTCTAAAAAATAATCAATACTATAAATGAGCAATGCCGTCAATTTGCACAAAACTTGACTATCACAAGGCTTGTAGGGCGGCTGCGGCATCAACTTGTTGATGCAAACTTGTTGGCATTAACTTTGTTAATGCAGCCATTGCCCCCGCCGCCCTCGTGAAAAGGCTTTATCTAACGATGATTATTTAAGCAATTTGACAAAACACGCTCATTTATAGATAATAGATTGAAAACTTCTGTGTTAGTGGTCGTTTCCCCTGACCCCTTTTCCGCTTCGCGGGTCTTGTTTGCTTTTTATAGCTTTTATGATAAAAGTATATCAAAAAAAGCCGCTCGATTCAAGTATCTTAAAAAATATAAATAGATTTGTTCTATTTTTACGGTCAAAGATAATACTTTTTTTACTAAGAATATGCTATAATATTTTTACGGGATTCAGTCCTTCAAACGGCTCTTCATGCGGAACTGCTTCGGTGTCTGACCACGATATTTCCGAAATGTGCGTATAAAATGACTGCAATCCGAAAAACCCGTCTGCTGGCTGATGAACGTCAGGTCATGATCGGTAAAAAGCAGATATTCCTCGGATTTGAATATCCTCATCCGCTCAATGTATTCCTTGCAGCTCATGCCGTACTGCTCGCGAAATTTCGCCGCAAAGCCCGAATAACTCATGTGGCACTTTTCCGCAATGTCGGTGACGCGGATATTTTCTTCAAGGCGCTTGTCGATATATTCGGCGATATTCTCTATGCCGTATATGTCCGCGGAATTTACAGGGCATCTGTTCATATCAAGCCCCGCGTCAACCCACAGACGTATTATCCCGAATATCGTCTTGTAAATATTGGCACGAAGCATAATATCCATGCCGTAAAGAAACTGCTCGGTCTCTTTCAGACAGTCGGAAAAAATCTCGCGGCAGTTAAGCGCCTCCACCTGCTCTCTTGTGAAATGTATCTGCATATTATTTGCGCGGGCATATCTGAAAACAGCTGTTACAGACGGCGCGTAGGAGGATGTGTTCGGGAACGTTACCGGGTCGAATTTTATCCCGATAAATTGCAGCGGTTCGCTGCCTGCGGAATATATCGAATGAACGGCTGACGGATAAATGATGATAAGTTCGCCCGCCGTAACGCTGTAAGACAGGTCGCCGCAGGTAACGGCGGCGGTTCCCCTGACGATATATAAAAATTCGGCGAAATAATGCCAGTGCTGTTTTACGGGCAAAGGATTTTTTACGCTGTCAAACATAAATGTTTCTATCGGGGAATTAAGGCTGTCCTGCTTTTCAAAAAGAGAACTCATGCGGCTGATATTCCTTTCGCGGAAAATATTTCTTTACTTTGTAAATGAGAATTTTCGTCATGGGTGTGCAAAATGCGGTTCTGCTCCGTTCGGCGTGTGTTTACTTGTGCAATTTCTTTGCGAAAATCGCTTCGCTCTTTCTCAAATTAAAATCGGCAATTTAAATTTTGTCCGTTCATCTCTGCGTATTTTCGAGACTTTGCTTTGTCTGTGGGCTTTGCGTTTTTCGAATCCTTTAATATGATACCACAATTTTTCACAAAAATCAATAGACAAAAGGGGGATTTTCATGAAAAATACTACCGACCTTACCAAAGGCGATCCGAAAAAACTGATACTCGGCTTTTTCTTCCCGCTGCTGATGACAAATACCCTTCAACAGCTTTATTCGTTCGCGGATACAGCAATAGTCGGCAAGGGCTTGGGTGACAACTCCCTCGCGGCGGTGGGGAATATGTCATCTCTCTGCTTCCTGATAATAGGCTTTTCAATGGGGCTTTCCAACGGCTTCTCGATACTTATAGCACAGAGCTTCGGAGAAAAGGATCACGCAAAGCTGCGCCGTGCGGTTGCTCATTCAATAACTCTTGCTATTGGAATAACTGTTCTGCTCACGCTGTTCAGTATGTCGCAGCTTCGGAACATACTTGTCCTTATGCAGACGGGCGGGGAAATAATAGACGAAAGCCTTCTTTACGGACATATCCTTTTCGGCGGGCTGTTCGCTACCGTATCTTACAATATGTGTTCGGGCGTTCTCCGCGCTTTGGGCGACAGCCGAACGCCGCTTAAAGCTATCATTATTTCCTCGCTTATGAACATAGCGCTGAACCTGTTGTTTATTTTCGTGTTCCGCTGGGGCGTAGGCGGCGCGGCGGCTTCAACGATAATTTCTCAGGTATTTTCGGGACTGTTCTGTTTTAACAAGCTCAGACAGCTCGACATATTAAAGCTGACAAGAGAGGACTTTAACCCCGACGGTAAAATGTACGCGGTGCTTCTTGAAAACGGAATGCCTATGGCGCTGATGAATTCCATAACCGCCGTCGGCTGCATGGTAGTACAGTATTTTGTAAACGGCATGGGAGTTGCGTTCACCTCCGCTTATTCGGCTTGCAGCAGATACCTCAATATGTTCATGCAGCCCGCCGCGACCGCAGGAGCCGCTATGTCGTCCTATACCAGCCAAAATTACGGCGCAAAGCGCTTTGACAGGATAAAGGACGGTCTGAAAGTCTGCTTAGGTATTTCAGCCGTTACCTATGCGGTGTCTGCCGTGCTTATGATATTTTTCCCGAAACAGCTTGCGGGTCTGATACTCAACGGCAGCGAGCAGATCGACCATGCGGCGCAGTTTCTGCCGCTGTGCGGGATAATGATATTTGCCGTAGATATGCTTTTTGTGATAAGAAACGCCGTGCAGGGAATGGGCTTTCCGTTTGTGCCTATGCTTTCAGGTATAGCTGAAATGGGGCTTAGGATAGGCGCTATAATTTTCCTTACCGAAAGCATTGGTTTCAGGGCGACGGCAGTTGCGGAGATACTTGCCTGGTCGGGAGCGCTTATGATAAATGCGGTTGCGTATTTTGTGATATTTGCACGCGAGACAGGCACAAGAAAAAGCATTGTCAGCCGTCTGAAACGCATATCGGTTTGATAATTCAAGTATTCAATAAAGCCGACAGTTCGTGAACGAGCTGTCGGCTTTTACTGTTAATCCGAAGCGCACAAAAAAACGCAAAGTGAGGGCAGACACGGGAATCCGGCGCCTGTGTCTGTCCCACTTTGTGATATTCGGCGCTTTGCTTAAAAAAAATCATTTATAGGTATTGACTTTTGTAATATACTATGATATAATTTTAACAAAGTTAAATCTGCCGGAAACATTATCCGGACGGAGAAAAATAAAGGAGGCAATTTTATCATGACAAACAAGGTATTCAAACGAATGGCGGCAGCAGCTGCGGCTCTCGCTTTCGTATTCGGAGGCACAGGCATTTCCGCCGCAAACTTTGAAGCGCTGAATCTCGGCATCACAGCAGCGGCGACTTCCCCCGAAGGAACGACTTACACCGACGGCGATTACTCGTATGTCATGACCGGCAACGGTACGGCTAAGATAACCAAATATTCAGGCAGCGAAAGCAAGGTCAAAATACCCGGCACCGTCGGCGATGACATAAGGGTCACGGAGATCGGCAGAAATGCGTTTTACGAAGTCCCAATTACGGGAGTTATGATTCCCGACACCGTTGAAAAGATCTGCGATTACGCTTTTTACAGATGTATGGAGCTGAACGACCTTAGAATTTCTTCAAAAGTCGAGTATATTGACAGCGGCGCATTTTCGATGTGTAAGAGCCTTAAAAGCGTAACTCTGCCGAAAAACCTCAAAAGCATCGGAGATACTGCTTTTTACGGCTGCGACGGTCTTACCGAAATAACCATTCCCGCGAATGTCTCTTCTATTAAATTAAACGCTTTCCAAAAATGCACGAATCTCAAAACCATAAACGTTGACAGCAATAACAGATATTTTGCTTCGGTTGACGGAGCAATGTATAACAGGAAAAAAACGGAGCTTATGTTATGCCCCGAAGGCAAAGACAGCATCGAATTTCCCGAAAGCGTCAATAAAATAGGGGACGGCGCGTTCATGTACTGCGCCCGCTTTACGGAACTTGCCATTCCCGAAAGCGTACTCCGTTTCGGTGACGCTGCTTTCGGAAGCTGCACGGGCTTAACTGAATTTAAGATACACGACAAGGTTGTAAGAGTAGGCGACGGCGCTTTTTACGGCTGCACGGGGCTTACCGAAATCACTGTACCCGAAAGCGTTACCTATCTCGGAGCGTCCGCGTTCGCCAAATGCGAGAATCTGAAAACAGTCACAATAAACGGCAGCATTGCCGAGATCAAAGAACGTACTTTTATCAACTGCGACAGCCTTGAAAACGTCGTTCTGCCGGAAAGCGTTGCGGCTATCCGCGAGGAAGCATTTTATCACTGCAATAATCTGAAAAGCATCGCCTTGCCAAGCAGCTTAAAAGTCATTGATTACCGCGCCTTTGACTGTTGTTTCAGCCTTGAAAATGTTGTCATACCCGAAGGCGTAAGAGTGGTGCGCTGGGCAGCGTTCAGGTCTTGCCGTAATCTGAAGACCGTTACACTGCCCGAAAGCCTTGAAGTTATTGAAACTGCGGCTTTAGGATATTATTTCGCCAATAACGGTGCCGGAGACCTTACAAAGCTGCCGAACTTTACGATGATCTGCACGAAGGACAGCGTTGCCGAACAGTACGCTGTTGAAAATGGTTTCAGGTATGCTTATGTCGGCACAAATGTAAATCCCGCGTATTCCGTTTCGGTAAGCCAGAGCAGGATAACAATCGACTGGCAAGCCGTCCCGGGCGCTGAAAAATACGGCGTTGCGTGCTTTATTGACGGCAGCTGGCAGATGATAGCGCAGGGAACAAATACCTCGTATGTTATGAAGAACCTCAAGCCCGGCAAGGAGTACAAGGTAGCTGTTATTGCGAAATTTGACGGCAAATGGAATATGGATCTCTCGAACGCCCTGACTGTAACGACAGCAGGCGTATATCCCAATGTTTCATGGCAGATAAAAAATAATCAGCTCCGACTGAAATGGACTGCCGTTCCCGGTGCGGAAAAATATTGCGTAGCGGTATATAAGGACAATGAATGGAAATTAATGGCGCAGCTGAACAATGATGTTATGACATATACCTCGCCGAAGATAAAAGGAGCGTATAAAATAGCTGTCTGTGCAAAGGTTGAGGGCAAATGGGATTTAAGCAAGATTGAAGACAGAATGCTTAGTCTCTATATTTAATTAAAAAAAGCACAAACCCACCGCCCCCGCAAAGTGAGGACTGGATCCCGTGTCCGCCATCACTTTGCGGGTTTTGTAGGCTTCAATATTAAATATCTTTCATTTTTTAATTTTTTCTGCTTTCTGTTGCTCTGCATATTTAAAGAAAACGTTCATAAAAAGCATTATATCGCGCTTTTTTATGAACGGATAACTAACTTGTTTCGATACGCTCACATAGGCGAAAATATTTACATCTTGAAACGTGCTTTGTTTACCAAAACCCATTGACATTTGCAAGAAAAAATTGTATAATTAACAGATGAAAAACGTTTTAACTTAAAGGAATTTTTTCCGTGCCGCAATACCGCAGCACGGAGAACGAACAACTTTTTGAGAGGGGTAATTTCCTATGAAGAAAAACACTTCGGGCAGATTCCTGTCCACACTGTCCGCCGCGGCTCTCGCCGTAACCGCAATGGGTTCTCTGCCTGCTGCAAACATCGAGGCTTCCGCGCTTTCCGGACAGAATGCCTGGAACATCGTTTCTCAGATGAAGATCGGCTGGAACCTCGGCAACACGCTCGACGCTTACAATGGCGAGCTGAATATGTACACCGACAGCCCTGAAAAGTTCGCTACCTGCTGGGGAATGCCTGCTCCGAGCGCAGAGCAGTTCCAGGCTGTAAAGGATGCCGGCTTCAACACCGTTCGTATCCCTGTGACCTGGTATCAGCATCTTGAGAAAACGGGCAACGGCTACCACATCAACGACGCATGGCTTGATTATGTAAAGCAGACTGTTGATTATGCTTACAGCCGCGATATGTTCGTTATCCTTAACGTTCATCACGAAGAAGACTGGGTAAACGTACCCCAGTTCACCGAAGCTACCAAGGCGGAAGCCAAGATAAGACTCCAGAGCATCTGGTCTGAGCTTGCCGAAGAGTTCAAGGATTATGACCAGCACCTCATTTTCGAGGGCATGAACGAGCCTCGTCAGAAATCCAACAGCGCTGTTTTTGAGTGGGGCAACGGCTCCGGCGACGGCGGCTATACCTGGAATTACATCAACGAACTGAACGAGACCTTCGTAAGAACCGTTCGTGCAAACGGCTCGAAAAATAACCAGGAGCGTGTACTGATGCTTCCCGGCTACTGCGCTTCCAGCGACAGAGACGCTATCGCCAACATCAATATTCCTAATAATGCCGGCAATGTTGCGCTTTCTGTTCACGCTTATTCGCCGTACTACTTCACAATGTGTACCGATGAAAACGGATACCACAAGTTCCCCGCTAAGAATTACGAGAATGATCTTGCTTATATGTTCGATTATTTCGGTCAGCTTCAGCAGCAGAAGGGCGCTCCGATCATCATCGGCGAGTTCTCCGCTTCCGACTTCAATAATACTCAGGATCGCATAAACTGGGCGCAGTCCTATCTGAACAAGGCTAAGAGCAAGGGCATTCCCTGCGTTCTCTGGGACAACAACGTTATTGCGGATCCCAACGGACCCGAGAGCGGTGAGTGCCACGGCTATCTGCGCCGCAAGGACTGCACTTGGTATCCCGAGTCCGCTAAGGTCGTTAAGGCAATGATGGACGTTTACGGCATCAGCTCCAAGATGAACATCTATACTCCGCCCGCAGCGTTCAGCTGGTCGAACATGAATATTGGCTCCGACTGGATACAGATTTACAAGAACGAAGGCGGCAAGCTCCTTGATGCGTGGGATAACATTGACGTTCCCGGCTGGTCGCAGTACGCAAACAAGAATTATGACTTCGTTCTGATCTATGATTCCGGAAGCGCTCCCGAGCTTGACCTTATGGAGTGGCGCGACGAGGAATTGAAGTCCTGGAACCGCGTCACCTCCGGCGACGACAGCGACACGCCTTATGTAAAGGTATTCACCTATGACGATCTGGCTGCCGGAATTTCCGCTACCGGCAGAAATGTAAGCGACATGACCAACATCTTCATCAGCGCTACCAACTCCAGCCTGACTGCTTACGGTCTGTATGCTGTTCCGAAGAGCGGTCCCGTAATAACCAAGGTGAACCCCTCCGTTACCGCTACTGCAAGCACCAACTCTGTTTCTGTAAAGTGGAACGCTGTTAATAACGCAGAGGGCTATCAGGTATGCTACAAGAAGGACAGCGGCTCCTGGACTGTTGCAGGTGAGGTTTCCGCAAACACCACTTCTTACACCATCAACAACCTTTCTGAGTCTACAAAATATCAGGTAGCGGTTCTTGCCAAGTTCAGCGGTTCTTACTACAATGACTATTCGAAGGCTGCTACTGTTACCACTTCCGGCTCTTCTACCAATAAGTATCCCGTTGTTACCTCCGAAGTACAAGGCAAGCAGTTCAGACTTACCTGGACAGCTGTTCCCGGCGCTCAGGCTTACGGCATTGCCTGCTATCAGGGCGGCAAGTGGAGAGTAAAGGCTCAGGTTAGCGGCTCTACTACCACCTACACCTCGCCCAAGGGCATTACTCACGGTTCTTATGTAGTTGCTGTATGCGCTAAGGTAAACGGCAGCTGGGATACCTCCAACATCAACAGCAGAAAGTTCACCATTAAGATCTGATGTTCTGACGCTTGAATAAGTTTCCCGAATAGGAATAAAACATAATTGCTGCGGCGGAGGATCGTGTCTTCCGCCGCGGTTTTTTGTTGGCTTTTCAAGGAGGTGACGACTTATGAATATATCCGAATTTGCAAAGATCGCCGGCGTATCAAAATCGGCTGTAAGCAGATACTTCAACGACGGCTATCTAAGCGAGGATAAACGCGAGCTTATAGAAAAAGCCATAAAACAAACAGGCTATTCCCCAAGCATCTCAGCAAGAGCCTCAAAAAACCGCGTCACAAAACTCGTCGGCGTTATAATCCCCAAACTGTCAAGCGAAAGCTGCGCAAGAGCGGTCGAGGGTATAAGCGAGATACTCGGAGCAGAAGGCTATGAACTGTTACTGGTAAATACAGCCAACGATTACAGCAGAGAGATCTCTTCCCTCGAACTTTTCCGAAGCAACAGAGTAGACGGTGTAATACTCCTCGCTACGGTGTTTACCGAGCTGCATATATCGGTGCTGAAAAAGATGAGAGTTCCGACCGTCATAGTCGGGCAGGAGCTTCACGGCTTCAACTGCGTCTGCCATAACGACTATGGGGCGGCATACGCGCTCACTTCGCTCATGCTTGACAAAGGTGCCAAAGACCCAGCGTTTATCGGCGTGACGCTTGACGACCTCGCCGCAGGCAAAGCCCGACGAGAGGGCTTCGAGAACGCAGTAAGAGACCACGGCATAAATCTCCGGCACGGCTTTACCGAAACGGCTCAGTTCGATATGGCTTCGGGCTACGACAAGGCGGCGCACCTGCTTTCGGGACGCATAAAACCCGACTGCATATTCTGCGCAACCGATACGATAGCTCTCGGCGCAATGAGCTTCTGCCGCGAAAAAGGCATTGCGATCCCAGAGGATATTATGATAAGCTCGGTCGGAGACAGCAAGATCGGAAGATTTTCCGTACCCTCGCTGACGACGGCGCATTTTCATTACAAGACATCGGGCATAAACGCGGCGGAGCTTCTGCTTCATGATCTGAAACACGGCGACGGAGTAACAAGAACTATGCGGCTCGACTATACCGTTATCGAGCGGGAAAGCACGCTGTTTGGCGATATTGACCAAAAACAGATGTGAAACTGTGTGAAACCTACTGAAAACACTTGTGAAAATCTCACATCTCGTCAATAGACTTTTTGGTAAAGATGTGTTATAATCTAATTAAGCTAAAAACACGGAAAAAATTGCAGAATACGGCAGTTTTCCGGGTACGACCTTTAACTTTTATCAAGGGGTTGATGCTATGGATCATAACAAGTGTGCGTCTGAAATACTGACGGCGATAGGCGGCAGGGAAAATCTCGCGAGCGCCGCTCACTGCGCTACGAGACTCCGGCTCGTCATCGCGGACAATGGCAAGGTAAAGAAAACCGTTCTTGAAAACATCGACGGCGTAAAGGGTGTATTTGAGGCGGCGGGGCAGCTTCAGATCATCATCGGCACCGGAACGGTAAATAAGGTCTATGATGAGTTCATCGGGCTGGCGGGCGTTGAAGCCGCCTCGAAGGACGACGTAAAGGCAGCTGCGGCGGCTCAGGCTCCGTGGTACAAAAGGGCAATAAAAACTCTCGGAGATATATTCGTACCGATAATCCCCGCAATAGTTGCAACAGGTCTTCTCTGCGGACTGCTGGGCGGTCTGTCAAAGGCATTCCCCGAAATGGCGGGAACACATATCTATGCGCTGCTTGATATGTTCTCGAACGCGGCGCTGACCTTCCTGCCGATACTGATAGCCGTGAGTGCTGCCAGGATATTCGGCGGAAATATCTATCTCGGCGCGGTAATAGGCATGATAATGATACACCCGAACCTCGTGAACGCCTGGTCGGCGGGCAGCGCCGAGACCTCCACGCTCTGGTCATGGTTCGGCGCGTGGAACATTCAGAACACGGGCTATCAGGGACACGTTATCCCCGTAGTCATCGCGGTACTTGTTATGTCGAAGCTCGAAAAATGGCTGCATAAGAAGGTACCGGAGGTCATTGACCTGTTCGTCACTCCCCTCGTATCGGTTCTCGTGACCGGATTCCTCACAATGACCGTGATAGGTCCGGTATTCTCGACTGTCGAAACATGGGTGCTTACGGGTGCAAAGGCGCTTATTTCCATACCGCTCGGTATCGGCGCTTTCATCATGGGCGGCGTTTACGCACCTACCGTTGTTGCGGGCGTTCACCATATGTACAACGCTATCGAGCTTGCAATGCTTGCCGATAACGGTCAGAACACTTGGATGCCTATTGCGACCGCCGCAAACGTTGCTCAGGGCGCGGCGGCTCTCGCGGTAGCGTTCAAGACCAAACAGCAGAAGGTCAAGTCTTTAGCGCTTCCCGCTTCCCTTTCGGCATTCTTGGGAATTACCGAACCCGCGATATTCGGCGTGAACGTTCGTTTTGTAAAGCCTCTTATCGCCGGAATGGTCGGCGGCGCGTGCGGCGCGGCGGCGGCTTCGCTCATGGGCGTATATGCTACTGCCAACGGCGTAACGGGCGTTTTCGGATTCCTCATCACCACAAATACCTTTGTGGGCTATCTGGTAACGTTTGTTGTTGCCTCCGCCGTATCGTTCGTTCTTTCGTATATCCTCTATAAAGACCCCGCCGAAGAGACCGCTCCCGCCGCCGAAAACGCTCCCGACATTTCGGGCAGAGATTTTGACGAAAACTGCGTATACTCCCCACTCAAGGGCAAGGCGGTCGCAATGGCGGACGTTCCCGACGAGACCTTTGCCGCCGAAGTGCTTGGCAAGGGCGCGGCGGTAGAGCCGACCGAAGGCAAGGTGATCGCTCCTGCGGACGGCGTGGTAAGTATGCTGTTTGATACTCATCACGCAATAGGGCTTACGCTCGATAACGGAATGGAAATGCTTATCCATGTAGGCATAAACACCGTCGATCTGAACGGCGAGGGCTACACCGCGCACATCGCGGACGGCGAACGCTTCACACGCGGTCAGACGCTGCTCACCTTCGACATGGGACTTATCAAGGCTAAGGGCTACAAGACCATTACTCCCGTAATAATCACCAACGCGGACGATTATACCGACATATCGCTTGCGGCGAGCGGAGACGTTGACCTGCTCGACAAGCTGATCTCTACTGCAAAGGGCTGATGCTTGATGAAAAACGATTGGAGACAAATGCTCCATTTAGAGCCGAAAAGCGGCTGGCTCAACGACCCGAACGGTCTCAGCTTTTTTAATAACAAATATCATGTATATTTCCAGTACGCCCCCGAAAGTGCTTACGGCGCGGGGGGCAAGTGCTGGGGACATTGGGAAAGCCCCGACCTGCTGAAATGGCAGTTCACAGGGATTGTCCTCCGCCCCGACTGCCCCGACGACCGCAGCGGCGTTTATTCCGGCTGCGGCTTTGTCAAGGGCGACACGCTGACCCTTTTCTACACGGGCAATGTCAAGGAAGAGGGCGACCACGATTATATCACATCGGGGCGCGGGGCGAATGTTATCCGCGTGACCACCCGCGACGGCATGACCATGAGCGAAAAACAGACTCTTCTCCGCAATGCCGATTACCCCGAATACTGCTCCTGTCATGTCCGCGACCCGAAGGTTTGGGAGGAAAACGGAGTTTACCGCATGGTACTCGGCGCAAGAACGCTTGATGATAAGGGCTGTGTGCTGTTTTACCGCTCAGGCGACCTTGTGAAATGGTCTTTTGACTACGAGCTTTCGGTGCCGGATTTCGGCTATATGTGGGAATGTCCCGATGTAATCAACATTGACGGACACCGTTTCTTGGGCGTATGTCCGCAGGGTATTCCGCACGGCAAATATGGGTATATGTGGGAAATCTCCGAACGCAATACCTTGGGGCTATCCCCGCAGGAACTGTCCTACGGCGAGACGGAGCATCAGAACGTGTACAGCGCGGGATATTTCAGATATGACGATACCCTTCACGATTTCGAGGAATGGGACTACGGCTTTGATTTCTACGCGCCGCAGACCTTCGCCGCCCCCGACGGGAGAATTTTGCTTATCGGTTGGATGGGTATAGGCGACATTCCCTACACCAACCCGACCGCCGAACTCGGCTGGCAGCATTGTCTGACGTTCCCGCGCTGTCTTACTTTGCGCGGCGACGGCGGCATTTGTCAGCGTCCGGTAAATGAGTTCTTCTCACTTGAAGATACAGATAAATATCCGCCGGTCGAATTTGATGACGGCGAACCGCTGACTGCTGAACTGCCGTGCTATATCGTTTCGCCTTCCAACCTTGCAAAATTCAGACTGATATTTGAAGATATGCTCGAAATGAGTTTGGAGAACGGCGTTTTCACGCTGCTCTTTACAAACAATGAAGTCGGACGGGGGCGCGGTATCAGACGGGTCATTCTCGGCGAGCTGACTTATTTTGAATTGATTGCCGATAAGTCCTCGCTTGAAATATACTTGAACGGCGGCGAAAAGGTCATGAGTACGCGCTTTTATCCGCCCGATACGGCGGTAACGATTCGCGGCGAGGGCATCGGCGGCAGCGTTTACCGCCTTAAAGGAATGGAAATGGAGATGTTTGGCGATGAATGATACACTTATCGCGATAGGCGAGGCGCTTATAGACTTTATCCCCGACAAGACAGGCTGTTCCTTTGACAAGGTGGAGGCTTTTTCCCCGAAGCCGGGCGGCGCTCCCGCCAATGTCTGCGGAGCGTTCGCAAAGCTCGGCGGAAAATCGCGGCTGCTGACACAGCTTGGCAACGACCCTTTCGGACACAAGATACTCCATGAGCTTGAAGAATGCGGCATAGACGTAAGCTGTATAAGCCTTACCGATGAAGCCAATACGGCGCTGGCGTTCGTAAGTCTCGGGGCAGACGGCGGCAGGACGTTTTCCTTCTACCGCAAGCCCTCCGCAGATATGCTTTACTCCCCCGACAAGGTGAAAGCGGAGCATTTTGAGGACGCTTATGCGCTGCACTTTTGCAGCGTCGGTCTCGGGCGCTTTCCGATGCGGGAGGCTCACCGCACAGCGATAGAGCTTGCTCACAAAAGCGGCGCGATTATCAGCTTTGACCCGAATCTCCGCTTTCAGCTTTGGGACGACCGCGAAGACCTCAGAAGGACGGTAAACGAGTTCATACCGCTCGCGAATATCCTTAAAATATCCGACGAGGAGCTTGAATTTATCACGGGCGAGACTGATATAAATAAAGCGCTTGTAAAGCTCAGAAAGCACTTTGGTAAGCGGCTGTGCATGGTTCTTTATACCTGCGGCAGCGGCGGAGCTTATGCGTTCACTGGTAACGGCAGCGCTTTCAGCGAAGGATTGAAGGTGAACGCGGTAGACACAACGGGGGCGGGGGACGGCTTTATAGGGGCGTTCCTCTGGAAACTCAAAGAGTTTGACCTTAAGACCCCCGATGCGGTTGACTGGATGACTGAGGATGAAATGAAGCAGTGTCTTGATTTTGCAAACAGATTTTGCGCGAAGAGTGTACAGCGCAGGGGCGCGATAGCTTCATACCCGACACTCGATGAAATGAAAACAGCACCGCAGGACGTTTAAAATATCATAATAAAGGAGTTGTATATTTATGAAAACTTTTACTTACACGATCAAGGACTCGGCAGGTATCCACGCAAGACCGGCAGGCAATCTCGTTAAGCTCGCAAAAGGCTTTACGGGTACAAAAATCATGATCGAAAAGGGCGGCAAGAGCGTTGACGTTACCAAGCTCATGATGCTCATGGGACTCGGCGTTAAGTGCGGCGACACCGTTACATTTACAGTCGAGGGCGGCGACGAGGAAACGGCGGCAAAGGCAATCGGGGACTTCATGTCTGCAAATCTTTGATAAAAGGGGGCGGCGGAGCTATGGCAATGAAAAGTTTTCGGGGCAAGGGCGTTTACGGAGCCGTAGCGATAGGCAAGGCTTCGGTGTTCAAGCGGCAGGAGGCTGACGTTCGCCGCGTTCATATCGACGATATCGCAGCCGAACTTGAAAGGGTCGAGGCTGCAAAGGCTGAGGCAGTCGGGCAGCTTTCGGAGATATACGAAAAGGCGCTCAAAGAGGTCGGCGAGACCAACGCCCAGATATTCGAGATACACATGATGATGATAGAGGACGACGATTACAACGAGTCGATAAAGAGTATCATCGAAACGCAGTCGGTAAACGCGGAATACGCGGTAGCCGTTACCTCAGACAACTTCGCGGCGATGTTCGCTTCAATGGACGACGCTTATATGCAGGCGCGTTCGGCTGACGTAAGAGACATTTCAAACCGCTTAATAGCCTGTCTTTCGGGCGGCGGCGGTGTTTCTTCCGAGAGCTTCGACAAAATGATAGTATGCGCCGACGATCTCGCACCGAGCGAAACGGTATCTCTTGACAAAGACAAGGTACTGGCGTTCGTGACGGCAGCAGGCTCGTCTAATTCACACACGGCGATACTTGCGCGGAATATGAATATCCCCGCGATAATAAGCGTGGGCGAAGAATTTCTTAAATCCGTAAAGGACGGCGACAATCTCATAGTTGACGGACACACCGGAGAGGTAATAATCGACTCCGACGAGGAAACCGTTAAAAAATACGAGGAAATACAACGCAGGGACGCACATAAGAAAGCGCTTTTGCAGGAGCTTAAAGGCAAGGAAAACGTAACTATCGACGGCACGCACATCAAGATATTCGCAAACATCGGCGGCGTTGACGGAATCGGGGCGGTTCTTGCCAACGATGCGGGCGGGATAGGGCTTTTCCGCAGCGAGTTCCTCTATCTGGAAAACAGCGACTACCCCGACGAGGAACAGCAATTCACCGCCTATCGCAAAGTGCTTGAAAGCATGGCTGGCAAGAAGGTCATTATCCGCACGCTTGACATCGGTGCAGATAAGCAGATAGACTATTTCGGGCTTGAAAAAGAGGATAATCCCGCGCTGGGATTCCGTGCGATAAGGATATGTCTTACCCGTCCCGAGATATTCCGAACGCAGCTGAGGGCGCTTTATCGCGCTTCCGCTTACGGCGATCTTGGCATAATGTTCCCTATGATAACCTCCGTTTCCGAAGTTGAGAAATGCCTTGCCGCCTGCGAGGAAGCTAAAAAGGAGCTTGCAGCGGAGGGAATACCGTTTTCCGACAAGGTAGAACTGGGGATCATGATCGAGACCCCCGCAGCGGCGGTGATAAGCGACAAGCTCGCCGAAATGGTTGACTTTTTCAGCGTAGGAACTAACGACCTTACACAGTATACTCTTGCCTGCGACAGACAGAACGCAAAGCTTGAAGCCTTTGTTGATACACACCATGAGGCTGTTTTGCGGCTTATCGAGATGTCGGCGAGAAACGCTCATGAGCATGGCGCATGGATAGGAATATGCGGCGAGCTTGCGGCGGATACCTCACTTACGGAGACATTCCTTCGCATGGGGATTGATGAACTTAGCGTTTCGGCACCGTTTGTACTTCCTTTGCGTGAGAAGGTACGGAGTATTGATCTTAACGGATAATATAGTTTGAGAATGAGCCGCAGGAGGTATAACTTCTGCGGCTTGAATTTTAAAACTTAACGTCAAAATGCACAAAGAAAAAACGCAAAGTGAGGGCGGACACGGGGTCCAGCGCCCGTGCGCTGGCGAGGGGTCTTGGGGGCGAGGAGCCCCCAAGCGGGGTATGGGGCAGAGCCCCATTTGCGCGTAAGCGCAACCAACGCAAA
>CACYSH010000010.1:4579-40311 GCA_902776945.1 uncultured Ruminococcus sp. | reverse complement strand
ACGACGAAGGCTAACTGGCGTTAGTCGAGGAGGAAGACGAAGGCAATCGTGTTCAGGGTGGTGAATATTGTTGCGAATTTGGTCGAGGAATAGTATTAAGGCTGAACTTTAAACGGATGTGAGTATGCCCGTACCACGCAAAGGTACGGGCTTTTTTTGTATTTATTTTTGGATATTTTCGGCGCTGCTCATCAGCTCCGATTCGCCCGCATGATCAAATATCGCACCGAAAAGATTTATCGCCTCAGCACTTTTTACGCTTATCCCGCGTATCTCCGCCAATTCTTCCGGCTGCGCATGAAACACATTATAAAGGCTACCGAAACGATCGATCAGCAAATGCGCGGTATGATTCGTATTCACACGGGGTATCAGCAGAAACAAAAACATTTCAAGCGCCTCATGCGTATGAAAATTCACAAGCGACATACCTTCCATTTCGAACCGCGCCATCATACGCGCCCGATGCCCCGCATTAGGGTTTTCCGGCATATCAGCACACCTTCCGTTCCAAAAGACATACCGCCAAAGCGGAAATGCCCTCGCCCGAGCCGGTAAATCCCAGCCCCTCTTCGGTAGTCGCCTTGACAGATACCTGCGAAATTTCCGCTCCGCACGCGGCGGCGATGTTCTCACGCATGGCGGCAATATGCGGCGCGAGCTTCGGGCGCTGGGCTATCACCGTCGCGTCGATGTTCCCGACCGAATACCCCTCCGCCGAAATGCGGCGGCAGACCTCCCGCAAAAGCGCTATGCTGTCTGCGCCCTTGTACACGGGGTCGTTGTCGGGGAAAAGATGCCCGATGTCGCCAAGCGCCGCCGCCCCGAGCAGAGCGTCCATTATCGCATGAACAAGCACATCAGCGTCGGAATGCCCGAGCAATCCCTTTTCATACTCAATATCCACTCCGCCAAGAATCAGCCTTCTGCCCTCAACGAGCCTGTGAACGTCGTAGCCCTGTCCGATACGCATAGCGGCACCTCCTCACACTATCTCCTTGTAATTGCCAAGATACTTAAAATAAGTCAACTCGTGTTTAAGCTCACGCAGCAGCCGCACAACGGGCGGCGAGGCTATCGAGCCTTCAAAATCAAGATAGAACAGCACATCAAAATTCGTGTTGGCTATCGGGCGGGATTCGAGCTTCGTAAGGTTCAGCCCCGCTACCGAGAATTTCGTGAGCATACGGTAAAGCGCCGAAGCCTGATGCGAAAGGGTCAGTGCGACCGAAATGGTGTTTGCGTCCTCAAAACGTTTCGGCTTTTTAGAAAAAAGTATGAACCGCGTGTAATTTGCGTCGGCGTTGGCTATGTTCCTGTCGATGATCTTAAGCCCCAGCTCGTTTGCGCAGACCTCCGAGCATACCGCCGCATACGGCTCGGACGATTCCTTGACGAATGCCGCCGCCAAAGCGGTGTTTTCGTAAGGGCGCGTGGAAAGCCCCCTCGCCGAAAGGTAATTCGAGCATTGCATAAGCGCCTGTTCGTGCGAATAAACGCGCTTTACCGCCGACGGGTCGGTTTCCTGCTTTACAGCGAGACAATGATTTATCGTTATCTTCGTGGCGGCGCAGATGTGAAAATCGTACTTACCCATAAGCTCATAAGTCTGTGTTACCGTTCCCGCCGTCGAATTTGCTATCGGAACTACTCCGAACTCCGCGCTTTCGCTCTCTACTGCGGCGAAAACTTCCGCGAAGGATTCGTAAAAAGTCGCCTCCGACTCGGGAAGAAACCTCTGCGCCGCCGCCTGCGAATACGAGCCGATAGTTCCCGGAACCGCAACGCTCCTGCTGCCCGAAAGGTCGATAGGCTCGTAGGCTACCGGCTCGGCGTAGGAGAAAAACTTCTGAAACTGCAAGCATTTGGAAATATCCATGATGTTCGTGAAAAGTACGTTCACCGAAGATTTAAGCTCGTCGGGAGCCTTTTCGTTCAGCTGCTCGATCACCTGGCGTTCCCGCTCGGGATGAAAAACCTTCATATCGTTAGCCAGCTTGTACTCCGCGATGTGCATACATACGTCCATTCGCTGCTCGAACAGCTTCAGAAGCTGATCGTCTATCCCGTTTATCTGTTGTCTGAGTTCATTAAGATCCATTTGTTCACTTCTCCCCGATAATGGTCACATTGGCGGATAATTATTCCAATTATTGTTCTGCGGCGGCGGCATATACGGCTGCTGCATTATCTGCGGCTGTTTCGGAAGTTTCCGGCGGAACTGATTTATGCCGATGCGCCCGAGCAGAGCGGTCATCGCACCAAAAATAAGCATCAGTATACCCGATCCGAACTCATCCTCCAAAAACATTGATATTCCGCCGCAGCCAAAAAGCAGCGTCGTGGGTATCGAGATAAGCAGCAGTATCACCCCGATTATTTTGCTCAAAACGGAAGTCTTTTCGCCGACGGGCTGCGGCGGCATCTGATACGGCGCACCGTAATAAGCCTGACCGCCCATATACCCCTGCTGACCGTACTGACCGTACTGCTGCTGCGGCGGCTGCATATATGGCGGGGGCTGCATCTGCTGACCGTATTGCGGCTGCTGCATTTGCGGCTGTCCGTAGCCCGGCTGCATATATGGCTGCTGCGCCTGCTGTCCGTACTGCGGCTGGCTGTACTGCGGCTGGCTGTATTGCTGACCGTAGGGCTGTCCGAACATAACGGTCTGGTCGTCATAGCCGCCTGCGCCGACCTGTTCATCTGAGCTGACCTGTTCCTGCCGCCCGTGCATATTATCCGCGCCGCACGACGGACATATCCCCGAAACGGGGTCTGTCCTCGCGCCGCAGTTATAGCAAAAATCGTTTTCCATTTTATGTATCCCTCTTTTCTTTTTCAAGGCTGACCTTTTCATCACCGACCGGCTGTCATGTCTGTTCCGGCTTTTCTTCCGTCTTGGGCGGCTTATCCTGTGCCACTGATTGCGGGAAAAGCTGCTTTATGCCCATTCCCGCGATACTGAGCAATCCGCCTGTTTCCGTCACAAGCGCTAACCACATATCCCATGAATAGTATTCATAAAACGGATACCCCGGATTGTTTTTTGTAAATGCAACAATACCGGATACCTCATAATATACATACAAAACGACAAGAGCAAGTAACAGCAAGCCGCCTGTCTTTCTGATAACGGAAGTCTTTTTCTTCACAAGCTCCTGATCGCTGCCTATCCTTCGGGGCTTAAGCTTTTTTATCGGAATAACGATAAGCGGCAAAAATATCAGCATTACGATCAAAAAATAAAACAGATCGCCGTCGGCAAAAGGACTCACGATAGTTTCCCTTGCCATGTATCCGAACACCGCTTCTCCCGCCAGCGCGTTCAAGAGCATAAGCCCGTACCCGATAACAGCACCCTTTGTCGGCGGAACTTTGATAAACACCCTTTTGACAGGCGCTGTTTCGGTCTTTATCACTTTAGGCTGAACCTTTGCCGGCGCGGGGATATTCCGCTTGAAAGCCTGCCGCGATTCCTCGCTCACTTTAAGCGGCGGCGGATTCACGAGCTTGTCGAGCCTTTTTCCGCATGAGGGGCAGACCTTTGCGTCCTCCGCAAGATCGGCACCGCAGCCGAAACAATAATTGCACCCCAAAGCTCATCGACCCCCTTATTGACCATACTGTCTTTTATTATATCACAACGGATAGGAAATGTCAAACGCCGACGCAAAAAAATTTATCGCCCCGGTTTGCTTAAACATTCTAATCGCAAAGATCAACGTCGTTTACTATAACTATTCACTATTAACTATTAACTGTGAAAAAATCCCCGAACCGCAGTCCGGGGACTTGAATTTTCCGTTCAGGATAGAAACTTACTTGACGATCTCCTTAGCGGTCACATAGATGTTATCCGCACAGAGACCGAACTGCTCCAGCAGCTTGGCGGCGGGTCCCGAGTGACCAAATTCATCGTTCACGCCGATCTTCACTACCTTTGTCGGGCAGCACTCGCAGAGAACGTCGCATACCGCAGAACCAAGTCCGCCGATAATGCTATGCTCTTCAACGGTCAGCACCTTGCCTGTCTTCTGCGCCGTTGCCGCGATGATCTCCTTGTCAATGGGCTTAATCGTGTGGATATTGATGACTTCGGCGCTTATGCCCTCCGCAGCCAGCTTTTCGGCAGCAGTGACAGCTTCGGCAACCATAAGACCTGTCGCAATTATCGAAATGTCCTTGCCGTCGCGCAGCTTAACGCCCTTGCCAAGCTCAAACTTGTATGTCGCGGGGTCGTTGAATACCGGAACAGCAAGTCTGCCGAATCGCATATAAACGGGTCCCACATAGTTGATAGCGGCTTCAACAGCGGCTTTCGCTTCAACGTCGTCGGCGGGATTGATGACCGTCATGCCCGGAATGGTCCTCATCAGCGCAATGTCCTCGTTGCACTGGTGGGTAGCGCCGTCCTCGCCGACGGAAATGCCCGCGTGGGTAGCGCCTATCTTAACGTTCAGATGAGGATAACCTATCGAGTTTCTCACGATCTCAAAAGCTCTTCCGGCAGCGAACATTGCGAATGTCGAAGCGAACGGAACCTTTCCGCAGGCGGCAAGACCCGCCGCAACGCCCATCATGTTAGCCTCCGCTATACCGCAGTCAAAGAAGCGGTCGGGGAACTTCTTCTTGAAAATGCCCGTCTTTGTGGCGGCTGCCAGGTCGGCATCGAGGACTACGAGATTTTCATATTTATCGCCCAGCTCGGCAAGCGCGTTGCCGTAGCTCTCTCTTGTTGCGATCTTCTTTACATCAGCCATTATAATACACCGTTCCTTTCCCTAAATCACGCTTCAAGCGCCGCAAGAGCCGCTTCAAGCTCGCCCTTTGCCTGCTCGTACTGCTCGGCGTTCGGAGCCGCGCCGTGCCACGATACGTTGTCCTCCATGAAGGAAACGCCCTTGCCCTTGATGCTCTTCTGAACGATAACGGTGGGCTTGCCCTTGCAAGCGTCAGCCGCCGCGAATGCCTTTTCGATAGAATCGAAGTCGTGAGCGTCAGCTTCGACAACGTTCCAGCCGAAAGCTGCGAATTTGTCGGTGATCGGGTACGGACTCATAACATCGGAAATGCGACCGTCGATCTGCAAGCCGTTGTTGTCAACGACAGCAACGAGATTATCGAGCTTGTAGTGAGCCGCGAACATCGAAGCCTCCCACACCTGACCTTCCTCAATTTCGCCGTCGCCGAGAACGGTGTATACCTTGTAACTCTTGCCCGATGTCTTGCCCGCAAGCGCCATGCCGCAGGCGGTCGAGATGCCCTGTCCGAGCGAGCCGGAAGACATATCCACGCCGGGGATATGAATGCAGGGGTGTCCCTGTAACAGAGCGCCGATGTGACGGAGCGATTTAAGCTCCTCAGTGCTGAAATAGCCCTTCTGCGCAAGAACAGAGTAAAGCGCGGGAGCGGTGTGACCCTTTGAAAGCACGAATCTGTCTCTGTCGGGGTCGTCAGGATTTTTGGGGTCAACGTTCATTTTGTTGAAATACAGATAAGTAAGGGTGTCGGCTATCGAAAGCGAACCGCCCGGATGACCCGACTTGGCGTTGAACACGCCCTCCAGTATGCCGAGCCTTACCTTGCACGCCGTGACTTCAAGAGCCTTCTTTTCTTTTGCGTCCATAGTTTTCTACCTCCATGAAAATATGATAACAGCTATCATAAGACAGCCGCCTGTTGTCGTTTTTTAGTCGGGAAACATTTCCGTTTCGTCCGAAATTTCTTTAATACGCATTATCTCGCGTTTCAGCTCGTCGGGGGTTATTTCTCTGCCTTCTTCGGTGATTTTAAGCTCCGCGCCCATGCCGATAAGTCTTTCTATAAGCGAGAAAAACATCATGTTTCTCGTATATTCATCGGTGCCGTAAACATCTTCGTAATATAGATCCTCGCTCGTGATAAGCTCCTTTGAAAAGACCGCCGTTCCGTTCTCAATGCGGCTTTTTATTTCGCCTATTGAAAGAGAGCTGTCAAAGCGGCGTATTTCGGGAATATACTTTACCGTGCTTGCGTCCTTTGCTATAAATACCTCTGCCATTCGTTTACGCCCCGTTTTCCGACCCTCTCGAATATGTAATCCACCGCCGCCGCAATTGCGCTTTCCTCGCAGGAAACGTCAAGCACCACGTCGGCTATGCGCTTTACATCGTCAGCCGCGTTCGAAGGGCATATCCCCACGTCGGCGGCTTCGAGCATTTCTATATCGTTGTTGTAATCGCCCGCCGCAACTATGGTATGATCCTCCATGCCGCAGGCTTTCACAAGCTCCTTAAGCCCTGTGCCTTTCGAGATATTCTTAGGCAGCATTTCGTAATATATCGGCGCGGAGACCACAAGGTCAACATCGGGATAATCGCCGCTTATGCTTTCGGCAAACTCAATGACCTCGTGCAGTCTTTCCTCCTTCATGGCGAAAAGCGCCTTGTACCAGTTCGGGGGTATCTCGTCCAAACCGCATTCAACAGGCGTAACGCGGCAGATTTCGCAGTGAGCGCGTTCCATGTCGGTCATCTGCGGAACGTACACGCCCTCTATCGGCAGACATTCGCAGCCCGCGTCGGGATTGGCTTCAAGCACCCGCCGCACGAACTCCTTAGCGCTTTCGGGCAGATAAACGTCATAAATCTGCTTCCTGCCGTGCAGATCGTAGACCATGCCGCCGTTGCACATGATTATCGGGCAGTTAACGTTCACCTGCTCGAAATATCGCTTTGATGCCTGCAAACTGCGCCCTGTGGCTATCGAGAACTTCCCGCCCGCGCTCATGAGCCTTTCGACCGCCGCAAGGTTTTCCCTGCTCGGGATCTTGCTTGCGGGGAGAAACGTACCGTCCATGTCGGTTATCAGCAGTACTTTTGAAATATCCTCAAACAAAATCTATCACCGTTATTCTTATTTAATCCACCATTCGGGCGTAAGCTCGCCGAGCGTCATTATCCGCCCCGTCTTGTAGTCCATCATGATCTCGATGTCCCGATACCTTCCGGGCATCAGCTGAACCATCAGCTCACGACACGCACCGCAGGGCGCTCCGCCGGCATTGCCCTCCTCCGATTTCGGACTGATGCACAGCACCTTCGCGATGTCGCTCTCGCCGTTCGTTATCATATTGAAAATGGCATTTCTTTCGGCACAGATACCCAAAGTCGAACAGGTGTCGATACACACGCCCGTGTATATCTTCCCCGACTTCGACAGCACCGCCGCCGATACCTCGCCGCAGGTAACGTATTCGGAGATCGTTCGCGGAGCAAGAACAGCTCTTGCGGCTTCGTACATCTCCTGCCATATCTTTTCCATTATTTTGCTCCTGTTATTTACGCAGCCCCGCCAGCACTTTTTCAAAGTATTCCGGCAGAGGGCTTTCAAATTCCATATATTTCCCGTTCGGGTGAACAAAGCCTACCCGCATGGCGTGAAGGCATTGCCCGTCCAGATTTTTGTACGCTTTGCCGTAAACCTCGTCACCGAGAACAGGGTGTCCCTTGTACGCGCTGTGAACCCTTATCTGATGCGTGCGCCCCGTTTCGAGCGTGAAGCTCACAAGCGAATACCTCGCAAAGCGTTCGAGAGTGCGGTAATGCGTGACGGCGGGCTTTGAATTAAGCTCCGTAACGCACATCTTTTTGCGGTCATACTTGCTCCTGCCGACAGGCGCGTTTATTGTGCCGTTTTCGGGGTCGAAGCTGCCGCAGACCACCGCACGGTATTCGCGGGTGAACGAATGCTCTTTTATCTGCTCCGCAAGACAGCGGTGTGCCGAATCGGTCTTGGCGACCATAAGCAGACCGCTCGTCAGCTTGTCTATGCGGTGGACTATTCCCGGACGTATAACGCCGTTTATTGAAGAAAGCCGCCCGCCGCAATGGTACAGCAGCGCGTTCACCAGCGTACCGTCGGGATTGCCCGGCGCGGGGTGGACTACCATGCCCTTCGGCTTGTCCACAACAAGCAGCTCGTCGTCCTCGTAAACTATCTTTATCGGTATCTCCTGCGGCAGCACATCGAGCGGCTCAGGCTCGGGCAGCTCGAAATAAACGCAGTCGCCCTCAGATACCTTCGCGCTTTTCTTGAACCTGCCGCCGTTTAACAGCACCTTTCCGTCGGAGATAAGCGCTTCTACCCGCGACCGCGAAAGCTCGGGCAGCTGCACGGCAAGCCACTTGTCGGCTCTCATTCCCGCCGACTGCTCCGAGACAGTCAGCTCAAAGACCTCACCGCTCATCGGCTTTTTCTTCTGCCGCTGCTGCGGCGGGCGCGTTCCCGGACGGCTGCTCCGAAGCGGTCTTTCTGCCCTCGACAAATATCATATAAAAGCAGAACATCGCCGCCCCGACAACCACGCAGATGTCCGCAAGGTTGAAAATAGGAAAGCTGAACAGCTCGCATTTGAGATAGTCTATGACCTCGTGCATACGCACCCTGTCGATCAGATTTCCCACGCCGCCGCCCATTACAAGCGAAAGCGACACCAGCATGAGCTTTGAACCGTCCCGATTTTTGTACATATACACCAACGCTATCCCAATAACGACGATCGGCATAAGCACAAGGAACCATGTCTGCCCCTCCATGATGCTCCACGCCGCGCCCTTGTTGCGGATATGCGTTAAACTCAGAACGTGCGGGATAAAGCTCACGCTGCCGTTCAGCTCAATTGAATTATTGACTATATATTTTATCAGCTGATCGGCTATCACCGAAACAACTGCGATTATCAGCGAAATTATAAACATATATGCTCTTTAGCGTCGGTCGGGTAACGTATTGTTGCCGAACTGGAGCGTCGAAGGGTCTACCTTTGGTATTACAGGGTCAAAGGAATGCGTGTCAAGTGCGCGTTCCATGCGCTCCTCCTCCGACTGATGCGCCAGCTGTTCTTCGGTAAGCTGCGGCTCGGGGGTATCCTCGTAATACTGGGTAGCTTCGTCGTCGTAATAATCGTTCTGACCGTCGTAATACCCTTTTCCGTCGTTGTTGTAGTATTCGCCGCCCTCTTCCGCAGGGCGTTCCTCATAGTATTCATCGTCCTCATAATACTCGGCACTGGCGCTCGCCTCGTAATCGGCAAGCTCCTTTTCGGGCATTTCGGGCATTTCCGTGAGCAGTGCGAGCTGCTTGGTGTAGAGGTCGATAAGCTCGCTCTTGAAGTAGGTAGTCTCCGCCCTGAGCTTGTCGAGCTTTGCCTTTTCATCCTCGTAATTATCCTGGATACGCGCTATCTCCTGCTTTGTGCCTTCGGTCTGTTCCTTGATTATCCTGTCGCACTCTTCCTTATGCTCGTTCACGATGCGCTCGCACTCGGCGGCGCTCTGCTCGCGGATACGAATTTCTTCGGTCTTTGCAGCGTCCAGCATATCCCTTGCCTTTGACTTAGCTTCTTTAAGAACCTTATTAGCTTCCTTCTGCGCGTATATCATAGCCTGCTTGATAGCGTCCTCGTCCTCGCGGTACTGGTTCACCTTATCATACAGCATTTTCAATTTCTCGTCGGTCTCGGCTTTTTCGTCGATCATAGCCTGGATCTCGTTGGCAATATCTTCAAGAAAGTCTATTACCTCCGTAGGGTTAAAGCCGTTTTTTGCCTGACTGAATCTTGTATTTCTTATAGCCTCTGGCTCTAACATTCTGCTCATCCTCCTAAATATACTTTTTTACATCAATAAAAATCCTGTCTTTTTTTGTATTTCCGCCGACCCTTTCGAGAACGAATTTCCCGTACCCTCTGGCTGAAAAGGTATCGCCCTCCTCCAGACGATGCGAAGTCTTTGTGACCGCTTGTCCCTTCACGGTCATAAGTCCCGACGAGATCAGCTCCTCCGCCCTTGCCCTTGAAATGCGTGCGGCAAGGGAAAGTACGCAGTCTGCCCTGAGCGACGACACGGTGCCGCTTATCTCTTTGTAGCCCCTTTCGGGAACGGCATCCGGGTCAAAGCCCTCCGCTACGGAAACGCTCTCTCTGCCGACCTTCGCAAGCCCTCGCATAACCTCATCCGCAGCGGTATTGGTCAAAAATACTATCGCCTGTTTTTCTCCCGCGTAAATATCCCCGACCGTTTCCCTTGCGATGTTCAGCCCCATAAGCGAACCTAAAATATCACGGTGAGAAATGCTCTCTCTGCCGCTGTAACCTATCGTAAGCGCCTTTATCGGAAAAGCCTCCGCCGAAGGTTCGTCGTAAGGTGCGAAAACGCCCAGCATGACCCTTTCGGCGCTATCTGTTCCTCCCCACAGCATGAACCGCTCAAAGGAAAAAGCCGCCATGACGCGCCTTGCGGTCTCCGCCTTTCCCTCAGTAAGAAAAAACGTAAAGCCCGTGCGGTACTTGTCCTCCGCAGCCCTTACCTTGTCGGCGCACTGTCTGGCAAAAAGTCTGTCATCGGCGCTTGATCCCGACAGAAAATCAAGAGAAGCTCCGCTCATCAGAAGGTGTAGCCGTTATTTTCCAGCTCGCTTACAAGGTCAACGCCGGTGAAGTTTACTCCGGGCGGTATAACAGCGTAGGTCTTTTGCGCCATCATCTTGATCTCCGCCTCGTTGGCAAAAGCCACGCCCCAGATAAAGTCAAGTATTCTCGTAGCGTCCTCCTGCTTAACAAGCTCCAAGTTGATTATCACCGTTCTGCCGTCGTTTATATCCTCTCCGATCTTGGATACCTCTTTGAAATTGTTGGGTCTTGCAAGAACAAGCTCAAATGAAGATTGTTCTGTGGGTGTCATACGAACATCACTCTCTCTTTCCTTATGTCTGCCTCTCCCGGAACTCCTGTCGGAGGAATACCTGTCGGAGGCTGAATTGCTTCTTTTCTCGCGTCTGTCAGAGGACGACCTTTCCGAGCGTTCCGATCTGTCAGACGAATACGACCTGTCCGAACGCTCCGATCTGTCGGACGAATATGCTCTGTCCGAACGCTCCGATCTGTCAGACAAATACGCTCTGTCCGAACGCTCCGACCTGTCAGACAAATACGACCTGTCCGATCTGTCTCTGTCTAATCTGTCCGAAGAATACGCTCTGTCAGGCTTATCGAGTATGGACGACCTGCGCTGCTGGTTCTGCGTTCGCCTTGCAGTCGCCGAATCGTCCCGCTTTTCGGGATATTCCACTGTCTCCGCCGACTTGGGCGGTGCAGGCGGCTCCGGCTTGGTTTCCACCTTCTGTTCTTCGGGAACGGCGGGCGGCTTCGGAGGATTATATGTAGAATAGATCTCCTCCTCGATGTCCTCGTCACCTACGAAAATGCTCTTTATTCCTGAAAAAAAACCCATGTTTTACAACCCCTCCTGCGAAAGCGGGCGGCTTTCGCCTGTCAACATTCAATATCAAACACTATATATTGTAATTTCTCGCTCCGAAAAGCGCCGAGCCTATCCTCACCAGGTTCGAGCCGTGCTTTATCGCAAGTTCATAATCACCCGACATACCCATTGAAAGAGTATCTATCGCGGCACGCGGCAGTCCGCCGCCCATACCCTTAAGCTCCTCGTAAAGCCCGTGCATCTCCTCGAAAACGCTTTCGTCAGCGCCGATAGGAGGAATAGCCATAAGCCCGCGCAGGCGCAGGTTTTCAAGGCTTTGTATCTCGGTCGCAAGCTCCTTCATAGCACCGCTGTCGATACCGCTCTTGGTCTCTTCCTCGCCGATATTTATTTCAATGAGAATATCCATAATCCTGCCCGCTTTTGCGGCAAGGCGGTCTATCTCACGGGCGAGCTTCAGGCTGTCCACCGACTGTATCATCGAAACGCTGTCGATGATGTACTTCACCTTATTGGTCTGCAAATGCCCTATAAAGTGTACCTCCGCCGAGCTGTCGTAGCTGTCCTTTTTGGAAAGATACTCCTGTACGCGGTTTTCGCCCAGCAGCGTTACGCCCTTTCCCACCGCGAAATTTATCCTTTCGGGAGAGACAGTCTTTGTCACTGCCATGAGCCGTATTTCCTCATCGGGGCTGCGGTACTTCTGTTTAGCCTCATTTATCCTCTGAACTATCGTCCTCAGATTCGTCGCTATCTCCGGATACTCCTCTGAGCTGTTCGCTTTTTTCTTTGGCTTTTCGCACATCTTCCTCGTTCACCACCTCAAGTAAAATCTGATCATAAAGGCGCAGGCTGTCGTCGTCGGAGGTATTTCTCGACAGAACGAAGTCGCCGCCCTCATAAATAACATCTATTTTTTTAAAAGTTATATCCTCGCCGAGAATAACGAAAACGCCCTTCTCGTACACGCCGTCGTTGTTCTGGAACCTTATCGCCGAGCGCGGGACTTTTATCCCGTTGTATTCGTCGAAGATAAGCTGCATCGAATGTATCCTCGTCGCTGCAAGAGCGCTGTCAAGAACATCGCATGAGAACACCACCACCGACTTTCCGTCGCCCTCATCGCGGCAGGAGACCACCGTAACATCATAAAGCGTATCGGAATAATCGGTAGATAGCTTAAGCCGCGAATCCTCGGTAACACGCGGGTCGGAATCTATAACGCCGACAATGTAGCAGCTGTAATCCGAAAACATCTTGCCGATATAGCTTTTCGGCACCTCGCGCCGCCTTGACTCCGCCTGAGCTATGATCTGCTCGATCTCGGGTCTTGTAAGATAAAGCGCCTTGTTCTTGCCCAATGTCTCCTCATAGCCGTCGCAGCAGGAAACAAAATAGCCCGTCTGCGAAGCGTAGATAGCGTCTCTCGCGCTTGCCGCCCGCTGTCTCAGCCATTCCGCCCGGTCTTCAAGCTCGGCTATGCGCTGGTTATAGTTACTCGATATGCCCGATATGATATTGAAGATATTCATTACAAACGTCATATTGTTTTTCTGCTCCTCGAAAGTGCCGAAGCTGTTTTCGTTCGAGAGCGCTATGAGCTGCTTGTAATTATCGTCTATCCTGCGGCTTATCGACTCCGGCTGAACATAATCTATCGTACCGGGATTCTGCGCACGCTGAAGCATTTCTATCTCCGCCTCTGTCTTGGCAAGGCGGCTGCTTGCGGAAGCGTCTTCGGGCGTTGCAAATATCTGCGCCAGAAGGTCGCCCTGCGACACCTTGCTGCCGTCGGCGTAATTAAAGCTGATAATATCCGAGCTGCTGTAACTTATGATCGTTTCGTCGCGGATAACGATTCCTTCAAAAGCGATATTTTCGTTTATCCTGCAAAGCACGGCTTCGCTGGTATCGTGACGGTCATCGACATACCTGTAAAGCTGTCCGCCGATTATAATAAACAGAAGTCCGATCACGAGAGAAACAAGCACCTTCGTGATGAACTTATTGAAAGGTCCCGATCTCATTTATATTTTCCTTTTTCTTTTTCTTTCCCTTTAGACCCGGGAGCGCGTCAGTCCCTGTCTGAGGAATCAAGAATGCTTATCGGTCTGCCCGGCACTATCGTCGAGATAGCGTGTTTATAGACCACATTCTGCTTACCCTCGCAGTCAAGGATAACGACATAGCTGTCAAAGCCCTTTACTACTCCCTTAAACTGGTAGCCGTTGACGAGTATCATCGTAACAAGCGTTTTTTCCTTTCTTGCCTGATTCAGAAATACGTCCTGTAAATTCAGATTTCTGTTCATGTTGTCACACTCCTACAAATAAAAAATAAAAAACAAAAAAACTTAAGCCGTAATTAGGCTGCTCAAATTATATTATATCACAAAATTTCCGATTTGGCTATACCTTCAAGAACTTTTTTATAAAAAATTTTACGTTCTTCGCTTTCCGATGTATAGACCTTGTTAATATCGTCTCTTTTACGAAACCAGGTGAGCTGCTTTTTGGCATATCTGCGGGTACTTTGCTTGATCTTATCGACGCATTCATCAAGCGGAGCCTCGCCGCGCAGGTAAGGCACCATTTCCTTGTAGCCTATCGCCTGATAAGCCGTCGCGGGGTCAAGCCCCTCGAATACGCGCCGTGCCTCGTCCACCATGCCCTCTTTCAGCATAACGTCCACGCGGCGGTCGATGCGCGAATACAGCTCGGCGCGGTCGAAATAGCCCGTTTCGAGAACGCAGGCTTTGTAAGGGCTGTCCCCGCGCAGATTTTTCCGCCGCTGCTCGCTGAAAGGTATCCCCTGCGCTTCGCAGACCTCTATCGCCCTTACCACGCGGATAAGATTGTTCTCGTGTATCTTTTCCGCCGCTTCGGGGTCGAGGGCTTTTAATCTTTCCCAGAGCGCGTGTTTGCCGTTTTCGGCGGCAAAGGCTTCAAGCTCGCGGCGGCGGTGGGGCAGCGACTGCTCGTCCTCAAAAACGATGTTATCGAGCAGCGCGTTTATGTAAAGCCCCGTTCCCCCGCAGACCACAGGCAGTTTTCCGCGCCTGTGAATATCCTCTATAATGGGGCGGGCAAGCTCGACGTAATCCGCCACCGAAAAGCTCCTTGTCAGCGGCAGAAAGCCCGTCAGGTGGTGCGGCACGCCCTGCATTTCCTCATCGGTAACGCGGGCGGTGATTATCTGCATATCGGCGTAGACCTGCATTGAATCGGCGCAGACCACCTCGCCGCCCAGTTCCTTAGCCAGCTCGACGGAAAGCCCCGTCTTGCCCGATGCAGTAGGTCCGCATATCACGAGCAGCGGTATTTTATTATCAGTCAATCGGGGAACACTCCTTTCGCCGTTACAACGGACATTCTATCGTCAGCATTGTCACCTCAAAGCCGTTTCTGCGGTAAAAGCGCAGACCGTCCGCGTTCATCGGGAACACCTGCGTCCGGAAAAACTCCGCGCCGTTTTCTCTGCCGTACTCCTTAGCGGCATTCAGCAGCAGAGTGCCGATGCCTTTGCCGCGATACTCCGGCGCGACAACCAAATCCTGCAAATATATGTTACTCTGCGGCTTTAAGCACGAAAACGCCTTTGCCATGTGCAGCACAACGTGGGCAAAGCCGACCACTTCGCCGTCCTCCTCCGCCGCAAACATCGTCTGCGTTTCGCTGCCGATCATGCTTAAAAGCTGCTCCGAACGCGCTCCTGCGGGGCTTATCACGAAATGCTGCGGCTGATATGTCACGGCATCGCGTTCAAGCTGTTCGTAAAGACTCTCTATCTGCTCCGCGTCCTGCGGAACTGCTCTGCGTATCATTATCATAGCTATACTATCCTGCGGAAATGCTTTTCTATCTCCCGCTCGGTCATTTTCAGAATTATCGGTCTGCCATGCGGACAATAGCGCAAGTCTTCCTTAAACACCAGCTCCGCCAGCTGCCGCAGCTCTTCAAGACTGTTATTATCATGAGCCTTTATCGCCGCCTTGCAAGCCATCATTTTATAAATATCATCATAAAACGCAGGAGAAACATCATTCCCGCCCGCGATCAGCTTATGCGCTATCTCGGCGATAAGCTCGGTCGGGTTCTGCGTACTTACAATATCGGGAAGCCCGAGAACGGCTATCGAGGGCGCAACGTCAGCCTCGATCATAAAACCCAGCGCTTCGAGCTTTTCGATATTCGCCGCCACCGCGTCGTATTCGTCGAACGAAAGCACTATTATAATAGGCTCCAGCAGCGTCTGCGACGATACTGCCCGCCTGCATAAACGCAGCTTTTCGTAGATATGCCGTTCGTGCGCCGCGTGCTTGTCAATAAGTATCATCGAATCGCCGCGCTGCACGACTATGTAGGTCTTGAAAAGCTCGCCTATCACCGTTAGCTTAACGTCGGCTTCATCGGTCTTGTCGCGCAGTATCTCCGGGACTATCCTTACAGGAGCGGCGACCGCCGAAAGGTCGGGCTTTTGCGGCGCTGCGGCGAACAACTCTTCCTCCGTACCGACCGCCGCAGGAACAACCGACGCAGAAGGCTCCTCAGCAAGCCCGCCCGAAAAAAGCGGCTCGTCTTCCGAAGGCGGCACCGCAGGCGGCGGGCTGTCCTCCGGGAACGAATCGGAAGGCGGCACATCGGGGAGCGGCATATCCTCCGGGAAAGGTGCCGCCTCTGGAACCGGCGGCAGCTCGGGAACGTCCCCGCGAACGGGAGCAAAAAACTCCGCGCCGGGCGTTTTCTGCATCGTTTCACCGAGCGACTTTAGAAAAAGATCGTCGCTGTTGCGCTCTCTTGCGGCGGGCGCGGGGGTCTCGAAAACCATTTGCTCAGGCGGCTGATCTTCGTGACGGACATAAAGCTCGCTGTCGCTGAAATGCTTCGGACGGTCTGCCCGCAGTTCAAGCGGACGGTCGTTGCTGACAAGCGCCTGCTTTACCGCAAAGTACACCGAATCGTAAATATAGCGGTTGTCCGAAAAGCGTATCTCGGTCTTGGCGGGGTGAACGTTTACGTCGATAACCTCCGGCGAGACCGCCAGCTTCATCACGCAGCAGGGAAATTTCCCCACCATTATCATGCTTTTGTAGGCTTCTTCAAGCGCCTGCGAGCAGACCTCCGAATGCACGAATCTGTCGTTGACGTAGAATATTTGCAGCTTGCGGTTCGGGCGCGAGGCGATAGGCTTTGAAACAAAGCCCTCCGCCGAAAAGCCGCCCCGCGAATAGCTCACGGGCAAAAGCGTGTTTGCCAGCTCGCGCCCGAATACCGAGTATATCGCCGAATAGAGCTTACCGTCGCCCGATGTGGCGAACACTAACTTGTTGTCGCGGATAAGCCTGACAGCGATCTCGGGGCGCGATACCGCCAGCCGCGAGATAAGCTCCTGAATGCGGTTGGCTTCCGCCTGGTCTTTCTTTAGGAATTTGAGCCGTGCGGGAACGTTGTAGAAAAGGTCGCGCACGATTATCGTGGTGCCTGTCGGACAGCCTGACTCCTCCGAGAACGTTTCCGTGCCGCCGCTTATCCCGTAATGCAGACCCATTTCACGCCCTTCGGCGTGGGTGAACATCTCGGTCTTTGCTACCGCGCAGACCGAAGCCAGCGCCTCGCCGCGAAATCCCAGCGTAAGTATCTTGTCAAGGTCTTCCTTTGATGAGACCTTGCTCGTCGCGTGGCGCAGAAAAGCCTTCGGCACATCGTCGGGGACGATCCCGCAGCCGTTGTCGGTCACGCGGAGAAAAGTCCTTCCGCCGTTTTTTATCTCGACTATTATCTGGCTTGCGCCCGCGTCCATTGAGTTTTCAATAAGCTCCTTGACGATCGAGGCGGGGCGCTCTATCACCTCGCCCGCCGCGATAAGCTCATATACCGATTTGTCAAGAAGATTTATCTGCGGCATTGTGTTTTCCTCTTTTTCTAATAACTGTTGGCAAAGCGGTTCTGCTGTCGTAGGGCGGAGACAGGTTCGACTCCCGCCCGTGAATCACCCCACCGTTACGATTTCGGGACATTCGTGCAATTCTTTGTGAAAATCGCTTCGCTCTTGCGCAAATTTACGGCATTGCTCAGTTACAGCTTACAGGTATTTGTAAAGCTCCTCCACAAACTCCCGCAGTTCGGTATCGTTCATCTCGCCGATGTTCGTTTCGCGCAGCTTCTGCCTGATTATCGAATCGCCGATATTTTCAAACGACATCTGCGTATCATCGGCGGCAGGCTTTACCTGCGCGGCTTCGCTTTCCATTTTCTTCAAAAGCTGCTTTGCGCGGGTGATTATCTTAGGCGGCAGACCCGCCAGCTTTGCGACCTCTATGCCGAAGCTGTCATCAGCCCCGCCGCGCACTATCTTTCGCAGAAAACGTATGTCGTCGCCCTTGCGTTTCACGGCAACCGAACAATTGCGAACGCCTTTAAGCTGCCCTTCAAGCTCGATAAGCTCATGGTAATGCGTGGCAAAAAGCGTCTTGCAGCCCAAGCCTTTCGTACCGCTGATGTACTCGCAGACCGCCTGCGCTATGCTTATGCCGTCGAATGTCGAAGTGCCGCGCCCCACCTCGTCGAGAATGACAAGGCTGTGCTTTGTTGCGTGGCTGACAATATCCGCGACCTCGCTCATTTCGACCATGAACGTTGACTGCCCCGAAGTAAGGTCGTCCGAAGCGCCTATTCTCGTGAAAATCTGGTCTACCACCGATATTTTCGCGTGGTCGGCGGGAACAAAGCAGCCTATCTGCGCCATTAGCGTAATAAGCGCCACCTGCCGCATATACGTCGATTTACCCGACATATTGGGCCCCGTTATTATCATCATGCGGTTGTCGGTAAGGTCTAAATAAGCGTCGTTCGGCACGAACATTTCCTCCGACTGCATAAGCTCTACGACCGGGTGCCGACCGTTTTTGATGTCTATAATGCCGTCAATGGCTATTTCGGGCTTGTTGTAGCCGTTAGCCACCGCGATATTTGCAAACGAGCAGAGAACGTCCACCGCCGCTATCGAATTAGCTGTTGCCTGAACAAGCTCCAGCTGCTGCGCAATTTCGTTTCTTATGCCCGCGAAAATATCGGTCTCCAGCGTGATTATCTTTTCGTTCGCGCCGAGAATCGTATTTTCGGCAGTCTTTAGCTCCTCCGTGATGAAGCGCTCGCAGTTTTTAAGGGTCTGCTTTTTGATATACCTTTCGGGAACGAGTGAAAGATTCGTCCGCGTAATTTCGATATAATAACCGAAAACGCGGTTGTAGCTTACTTTCAGCGTTTTTATGCCTGTCTTTTCGCGCTCGCGGGCTTCTATGTCGCGGATAATGTCCTCACCGCCCGAGATTATCCCGCGCAGACCGTCAAGCTCGGCATTGTAGCCGTCGCGGATAACGCCGCCGTCGGTGAGCTTCACGGGCGGCTCGTCCACAAGCGCGTTTTCGATAAGATTTGAAACAGAATCGAGCGTGGAGAGCCGCCGCGCAAGATTGTCTATCAGCTTGCAGGGAACTTCCGAGAGCATCGCTTTCAGCGCGGGCAGCTTCAAAGCCGTCAGCGAGAGCGATTTCAGGTCTCGCGGGGTGGCGGTCTGATACATTACCCTTGTCATAAGGCGCTCGATGTCGTAGATCCCCGAAAGCTGCGCCGTTATCTCGCCCAGCATGACAGGGTTGTTCACAAGCGCTTCAACGGCGTTCAGCCTGTCGATGATAGCGCCCGGATTTACAAGCGGCTGTTCGAGATAGCGCCGTATCAGCCGCCGCCCCATAGAGGTCTTTGTCTTGTCAAGCACCCACAGCAGCGAGCCTTTTTTCTCCTTCATGCGGAGCGTTTCGGTAAGCTCCAAGTTGCGCCGCGCCGTGAAGCCTATCGTCATAACGGGGTCGCCGCTGTCCATGATAAGTGTGGTAAAGCGCTTTACAAGGGTCAGCTGAGTGGCGTGAATGTACCCGAAAAGCCCGCAGAGCGAATACGCCCCGACGGACATCTCGTCCACGCCAAGCTCGCTTAAAGAGCTTACGTCGAACTGCCGCAGCACCTCGTCAGCGTGTTCGGAGGGGAAAAATTTTTCCTCGTCAAGCAGCTGAACGGTGGGCTTTAACGTCTTTCTGACGAAGGCGTTTACGTCTTTTAAGGTAAGAAAGCCCTCGTTTATCAGCAGCTCCGACGGCATAAAGCGCGAAAGCTCGCTTATCGAGCGGTCGGTCATGTCGCTGCCGGAGAACGTGTACAGCCGCGCTTCGCCTGTGGAAACGTCGGCAAAGGTCAGAGAACATTCGTCCCCCCGCGCAAAAAACGAGCAGAGATAATTATTAGCGCCCTCGTCGAGAAGATCGCCGTCGGTAATGGTACCCGGCGTAAGCACTCTGACGACCTCGCGGCGGACAAGCCCCTTTGCCTGCGCGGGGTCTTCGGTCTGTTCGCAGACGGCAACAAGGAAATTGCGGTCAACGAGCTTTTTTATGTAGACCTCCGCCGCGTGGTGAGGGATACCGCACATCGGCGCACGCTGGTCAAGCCCGCAGTCCTTTCCGGTAAGCACGAGCTGCAATTCGCTTGAGACCGTCACGGCATCGTCGAAAAACATTTCGTAAAAGTCGCCGATACGGTATAGCAGCACATGGTCGGGGTATTGCTTTTTGACCGCGAGCCACTGCTGCATTCCCGGCGAGAGCCTGCTTTCGTCAATATTGGGTAACAAACCTATCGTCCTCTCTAAACTTATAAATATACAAAGCCATTCGCTCGTATCACGGGCGACTGCATCAACAAGTTGATGCCATGCTCGCCCCTACATTATATCAATAATACGCGTGTCACAAAATATATGCAACTGAACCGACCGCGGGCGGCAAGTGAAAGAATATCACTCCCACCAAGCGGAGCGAAGCGCAGCGACACCGCATACACGCCGCCCCGCGTAGGGGCTTAGCCGCAGCCGCCGCAGGTGGCGCAGCTGCCGGAGCAGGCGGGAGCCGTTTCGGGACAGGTCATCGGGTCTTCACCGTTTGCCGCCTGCGAAAGAATGTAATCAATGCTCTTCATCAGTTTGTCAAACTTTTCCTTCTCGCGGTTGAACTCGTCCATTTCGGGCATAGCCATGATCTCGTCATAAACCGCCCTGATGTCGGTGTCGAGCGCGGTCAGACGGTCTGCGTCCTTGTCAGCCTTCGCCATTTCAAGACTAAGCTCGCGGCGCATATTGTTGAACTCGCCTATCTTCTTCTGCACGGCGGGAGCCTTGTCAACCTTTTCAGCCGCCGCCATGTAGCTTTTGTAAAGCTCGTCCTGCTGTAATGCCGCGCCCAATGCTCTTGCCTGTTCGATAATTGTCATGATAAAACACTCCTTATAATTTTCCTATCAATATATTAAAGATATTAAAGCGGTCGCCCGCTGTTATCGGCTGAATATTATTTTTTCTCTGACTGTTCTTTATAGCTAAAATACGCCTCTCCGCCGAGGTCGGGTCTTGCATCGCCGCACAAATGAAATCTGTCTGGCTGCGGGTCGAAATTCAGTTCTCCGTCATAAATGCCCGACGGGTCGATTTTTCCTATAACGGGTAAATTTGCCTTATTGCGTTCGGTATAGATATGTATGCAAACTTCTGTTCTCCAAGGAACAGCTGTACCGTCTTCCCGAATAAACTTTCTCCCGAATATCAGCGGTTTCAGCTCATGAATATCAAGCTCGTCCAAAACCGGTTCATACTTAAAAATCAACGGCGTGACGGCTATGTGGCAGAGCGGACAGGACAGCTTTCCGGCTGACAGCTCAATTCTCTGCGGGTCGTTCAATACGACTGCTATCCCATAGAAGCCCTCTTCGGGATTTGTTCTTATAACATCGCCCTTTGAAAAAAGACTGTATTTCCTCATTTTTTATCCGCTCCCATATCGGAAACAATGAACCGAAGCCCTTCCTCTCCCCTCTTGCCTGTGGGGACAAATCCGCATTTTTCAAGCACCCGCAAAGACGGCGCGTTGTCTTCCTCCGCCTCTGCCTCGACTGCGTTTGCACCCGAGCTTAACGCCCATTTCACCGCCGCCCTTACAGCCTCCGTAGCGTAGCCGTTTCCCTGATATTCGTCAAGAATGCCGTAGCCTATCTCGGGCGAGCCGTCCGCAAAGCCCTTGAAGCACAGGTCTCCGATGTGCGTTCCGTCCCCAAGCTCGATAAACCACATCGCGTACCATTCCCACTTATCGGGATCATCTATGCAGCCCGCCAGCATTTCCGAATACGCCTGTTTAAGCTCCGCGGCGGTCTCGGCGGAGATAATGCTTTCCATTTGCTCCCGCGATGCGGGGTATATCCGCAGGCGCTCTGTTTTTATCTCAATCATATTGCTTGCTTATAAACTTAAAATCCTCCGTGCGGTCAAGCTGCGGGATAACGCCCTTCACGCACTCGTCCAGAATGCTTACCGCAAGGCGAAAGTAATCACCCTCAAACTCCCGCGGGATACACGAAAGGATCAGCGCCATGCGGTCGTTGTCGCCCTTTATCATATTATCGTCGGCGTGGGAATACTCGCCGCTTTGGTCGATATGTTCGTTTATCCCATAGCCATATTTATCCACATAGTCCGCGCCGTATTCTTTGGCGTACTCGTCCCGAACCTTCTGCACGTCCGCTTCTGTCGCATAAATAACGTGATAATCAAAGCCCTCGCCGTCCCAGTAATACCCGGCAAAAAGCCGCCTTGCCTTTTCGGTCTTGCGGGTCAGCTCCGCGCAGATGTCTCTGCCTATCTTCCCCGCGAGACTTCTCACCATTCTTTCGGCGGTCTGCGGGTCGTCGATGCGGATATACAGCAGCCGACGGGAGTTCTCCCCAGAAATGCCGATGTTTTTGAGCAGATCGTTTTCATCGTAGACCGCCGACATCGCCGCAAAGCTCTTTTCGTCAACATGATAAATGCGGAAATCGTCGTACTCCCTGCCGCCGTACTTCTTACCGGTAGCCCTGCCGACGATCTCGCAGTAGTCAAGATAAGTCACCTTCATGCTGTCAGCGCCGCCAAAAAGCGCCGTGACCGCGTATTCGCCTGGTGCGTGCTTATACGGCACGCGATAAACAAGCCCATCGTCATTCCAAGGCATATTTTTTCCTCCGTTCAGACCAGTTCACCCTTAACCGCCCAGTTCATAGCGCCTGTTATCTTCACATCAACGAACTGCCCGATAAGGCTCTCGCTGCCCGAAAGATTCACTATGATGTTCTCGTCGTTCTTGCCCGTGAGCGTATCCGGCTCCTTGCCCTTGCCGTCGATAAGCACGCGGCAGGTGCGCCCGATAAAGCGCTTCATCCACTCGCTCTGCACCTCGCGGTTTTCGAGCAGCAGTTCCCGCAGCCACAAGCCCTTCTGCTTGTCGCTGATGTCGTCGGGAAGCTCCGCCGCTTTCGTTCCGCTGCGGCGGGAATAAACGAACGAATATATATTATCAAACTTTACCTTTTTTACAAATTCCTTGGTATCACAAAATTCCTCATACGTCTCACCGGGAAAGCCCACTATAATATCAGTCGAGAACGAAAAATTGGGGCGCTTTTCCCTTGCATAATCTACTATTTTCAGGAAATCCGCCGTCGTATAGCGCCTGTTCATCGCCGCAAGAATGCGGTCGTTGCCCGATTGCAGCGCTATGTGCAGGTGCTTGCAGACCTTTTCGCAGCCTAAAATAGTGTCGATAAGCTCGGAGCTTGCGTCCTTCGGGTGGCTCGACATAAAGCGTATGCGGAAATCGCCCTCAATAGCGTTCAGCCGCCTTAACAGCGCGGGAAAACCGTAGCTGTACGAATTGACATTCTGCCCGAGCAGGAAAATCTCCTTGTAGCCCTCCGCGACAAGCTGCCTGACTTCGCCCTCGATAGCTTCGGGGGCGCGGCTGCGCTCTCTTCCGCGAACGTATGGCACGATGCAGTAGGTGCAGAAATTATTGCAGCCGTACATTATCGGGATAAACGCCGAAAAGCCGTTTTTGCGGTGCTGAACGAAATCCTCGTCGATGTCGGCGTACTTTTCCGCGATGTTCATTATCCTGCGGCGGCTTTTTATAAGCTCGGCGAGCATGGCGTAAAGCTCGTCGCCGACAAACGTGCCGAACACGAGATCGACCTGCCCGTAGGTATTCATGAGCCTTTCGGCGGCACTTTTTTCCTGTGCCATACACCCGCACACGCAGATAAACACATCGGGGTGCTGTTCGCGGAAGGCTTTAAGGCTGCCAATCACGCTGAAAACCTTATCTTCGGCGTTTTCGCGCACGGCGCAGGTATTGAAAATCAACAGACGGGCGTTTTCGTAATTATCGGCAGGCTCGAAGCCCGCCCGCATTAGAGCGCCTGTCAGCTTTTCGCCGTCGCTGACGTTTTGCTGACAGCCGAAGGAATGAACGAAGCAGCGGGGCGCTTCTCCGGTCTTACTCAATATTTCCGCAGTCCATTGTTTAAGAAATTCAAGACCTCCGCGTTTTTTTTCATCGCCGCCGTATAGCTCGGACATAATGTTTGCTCCCCTCTGCCGGTCAACAGGCACAAATTCACATTCTTTATTATTATACTACAAATCATTCGCTTTGTCAACCGCATAATTGCTTTTGGCAAAATGTGAAAGAGAGTGCAAAAAAGAACCCCCTCATCAGGGAGGGGGATTCTTATTTCACATCATTTATTCACTGTAAAAATAAAAACGCGAAGCAACGACAAACCAAAAGTCTTAGAAAGGATTTCCCACAGAGACTGAACGGTTCAAATCTCGTGAGAAATAGCAAGAAGCCAATCCGACCAAAATTAAAATCGGCAATTTCAAGAAAGATCAACAAAAACAAATAATTGAATAGCTCTGCAAAATTGAGCGGAAACAAGGAATTTGCCGATTTTCGCAAAAAAGCCGCACAGGTAGGAAAAATCATGGGAGTGGTTTACTCTATTTCGGTGAGATCTCTGCCCGTCGCAGGCTTTGCATTACAAAGTCAATTTATTATCAGCCCCAGTATTCGCGCCAAATACTGAAATATCCGCCCCACGGAATGGGATAAACATACGCAACCTTACTGCCCGAAGGCTTATAAGAGGTATTCTGCCAATAGAAAACATTGCTGTTATGCTTGATACTGCTGACAGTCACCTTACTGTAAAGAGCGCCGTATACCGCGTTCATTACCTTATTGGTAACATTATTATATGTAGCGCCGTCGTTTGCAAGCCCGGCATCGGACATGAAACCGCCGCTCTGATAGATCATGCTCTGCACGGAATTATAACCCCTGTAATAAGGAGCCCAAAGCGAATCGTTAAGGTACTTCGCCGCCTCATATCTGTTGATAACGCAGTCGGCAACGTGAACGATAGGCTCGTCCCAGCACGGGTCGGGAGACTGCCCTACCTCATGATAAACGATCCGGCACATAGCCTTCCAGCCGTCAGCATCGAAATCTATCCTTGAAGTACGCAGCGTCTGCACCGCCGAATAAGCGCCGCAGTTATTGCCGTTCACCGCTCTTACCTTGAACTGATACGCGGTATTCCTCGAAAGACCGCTGATAGTAACGGACGTACATGACGCGGGTATCAGCTTGAACTTCTTCCATTCATTGTACTTTCCGCCCCTGATACATACCTGATAATTCTTAGCGCCTGTTACCTTGTTCCACCTTACCTTGAGCCTGTTTGTCTGATAGCCAAACGGGTGAGTCGCGTTAGACACCAGCGCTTCGCTTTTGAGCGATGCTTTGGGAAGGGTCATCAGCGACACCTGCGATTCGGAAGCGGAAGTGGAAACGGACGTTGAGACCGAGCCACCGTAACTAAATTCCGCCGCAAATGTTCCGAACGAGCTGCCTGTCATTATTACAGCGGCAGCAGCGCAGGCGGAGACCGCCTTTCTGATTTTCCGTAACAATTTAGAGTCCAATTCAGTTTTCCTCCGTTCATCAAAGAGCTTTCCGCCGCAGCCGCACTATGCAGACTGCCGCCGTTCTGTAACCGTCTCTTAACACATGGTATCAAGAGTAACAAATAAGTTACAATTTACTCTGTCATTTTATCATGATACGCCCCGATTGTCAAGCATTCTGAAATATATTTAGAGTTATTTAATACTATCGCGGGCGTGCCTGTCCGTTTTTGTGTACTTTGCCAAAGAAATATTAACTGTTGATTAACTCGGTTCTAATATTCGGTGTACAAAAATATAATGTAGCATGACCCGCAAAACGGCGGGAGTACATTGTAATATTCACCCGCAGAGAATTTCAGTCCGATTTATCGTACAGATATTACCGATTCTCTGCGGCGGTCAGGAGGCTTATAAAATGAATGTTTTTTATCCCGAAGGAAGACTTATCACATCGGAGGAAAACTCGTGCGTTATCAGCTCGCCCGCGCTTATGAAGCAGGCAGGCGTACATAAGACCGTGCTTGAAGCGCGAGCCGCCGTCTGCACGCCCGCGCACGACCTTTGGCTCGACATACCCTTCGCAAAGGCGGTGATACCCCGCACGGAAGGCGCTTTAGGCATTGCCGACGGCACGGCGCGGGACATCTCCATGCTTTCGCGGGTCGGCAAGCCGGTGGCGTTCACGGTAATGTCGGTTGACGACAGCGGCGAAACGCCCGTTTACACGCTTTCCCGCGCCGACGCGCAGCGCCGCTGCATGGAAGGCTACATCTCGCAGCTGCGCTGCGGCGACGTTATCCCCGCGACGGTCACGCACCTCGAACCGTTCGGCGCGTTTGTGGACATCGGCTGCGGTATCTCCTCGCTGATACCGATAGATTCAATCTCGGTGTCGCGAATCTCCCACCCGAACGACCGTTTCTACAACGGTCAGCAGATATTCGCGGCGGTAAAGAGCCGCAACGGCGTCAGGATATGTCTTTCGCACAAGGAGCTTTTAGGCACATGGGTGGAGAACGCTGCCCGTTTCGAGGTCGGCTCGACGGTAAGGGGGACGGTGCGTTCGGTCGAGAGCTACGGCGTTTTCATCGAGCTTGCGCCGAACCTTGCGGGGCTTTCGGAGCCGCGTGAGGGGCTTCTGCCGGGAATGAACGTCAGCGTGAACATAAAGGCGGTAAAGCCCGAAAAGATGAAGGTAAAACTTACGGTGGTGGATATTCTTGAACCGTCGCTGCCCGCGCCGCCCTATACTTACTATATACGTTCGGGGCATATCGACCGCTGGCAGTACTCGCCGGAGGGCAGCAGCAAGAGTATTTTCACTGATTTCACGGAAAACAGCGGCACAGACGGCTGACAATACGGCAGCTCGCCCGTGAATCTGCCGCTGCACACATATTGTAGGGGCGCACCTGCGTGTGCGCCCGTTTTGTGGAATAAACTATAAATGAGCGCTTTTCATCAAATCGCATAAATAATCATCGTTAGATAAAGCCTTACGATAAGAACGGCGGGGGCAAGCCCCCGCCCTACAAGCCTTTTGATATTCTTGTTTTGTGAAAATTGACGACAATGCTCATTTGCAGGAATAAATAGCGCAATTTTCGGGCGCACACGCAGGTGCGCTCCTACATGAAATCTGGGTCACATAATACGCATTGTAGGGTGAGAGCCTGCTCCCGCCCGTTACACCGCAAATCCTGCCACACCGCCGCGGTTTTCTGACATTCGCGATATTTTTTAACTTCCTAAGACTTTTGATACGCCTTCACTTTGCGTTTTTCGCAGCTTTGAAAAAACCGGGGAACCTTTACGCTCCCCGGCTTTTTCTCTCCATATATATATTCACTGTAAATATCTTGTTTACCGCACCGCAGCTTACTCGTATCTCAGCGCGTCTATCGGATTCAGCCTTGCCGCCTTCACCGACGGAATGAACCCGAAAATAATTCCCACCGCCATTGAGAACACAACCGAGACCACAATAGCAGGCGTGGATATGGCTACCGGTACCTCCGCCATTTTCGAGACTATCTGCGCCAAGCCGATACCCGCTCCCACACCGATTATACCGCCGATACTCGTAAGCACCGACGCTTCCGTGAGGAACTGGAAAAGTATCCTGCCCCGCCGCGCTCCGAGCGCCTTTTTAAGCCCTATCTCCCTTGTGCGCTCCGTTACCGAAACGAGCATGATGTTCATAACGCCGATACCGCCGACCAGCAGCGAGATAGAGGCTATCCATATCAGCATCTTGTTCGTCGAGGAGCTTAGGTTCTGCATCTGCTGCGCCTGCTTCAACAGGTCTTCGCTCTTGTACGAAATATTGGACTTCTCGCCTACCGTAAGATATTCGTTCATAAGGTCGGCGGCGGTCTTGCCTACTATCGTCATGCTGTCGGTGTTTATCGCCCTTGCTATCACGCTCTGCGGCTCGTCGTAGCGAAAAATTATGGGCCATGCCTCGCTCGGGATAAATATTTTGTTGCCGTTGTCGCGTGAATACATCAGCATATAGTAGTCGTCCATTGAGTTTATTACAGGCTCGAAGTCGCTGGTCTCGGCGGCAACGCCTATTATCCTGAAAGGCTCCTGCTCAATGTCTATCATTTTCCCTACGGGGTCTTCCGAGCCGAACAACGAATTTACCACAGTCTCGTCAATTATGCAGACCTTTGAAAAGCCCTTGTAATCTTCGGGAGAAAAGCCCTTTCCTCTGCTTATCTGATACCCTGCCGTCGCGAAATAGTTCTCGTCAATGCCGTATACGGAGGGCGCGTCTATTATCGTATCGTTGTAGAAAATGTTGTCCACATAAGTATGCAGCCGAAACGCCGAGCATACCTCTACTTCGGGTATCTCATTCAGGCGCTGCATTTCTTCCGCCGTGATGACAGGCACGCCGTCGGGAACGCCCGTCCAGTTGAAATCTACCTCCATATCGCCCTGCTGGAGCTTTATCTTTACGGTGTTGTTCCCCGAGCCGATAAGATTGTTCTTTATCTGCTCGTTGGTACCCTTTATCGTCGAAACTATCGCGATTATCGCCGCGATACCGATTATGATACCGAGCATAGTCAGCAGCGAGCGTATCTTGTGCGAGAAAATGCCCTGAAACGAAAGCCTTATATTCTCAAACATACCTTGTTTCAGCGCCCCCTTACCATACTACTTCATCAGTTTCGCGGGTCTTTACGCCTTCCTTTACGTCCTTGCCGTAGGGGAAGCATATCATGTCGTCAAGCGAAAGACCTCCAAGCACCTCTATGACCGAGCCGTAATACATCTTGCCCGTCTTGACATACCGCTTTTTCAGCAGACCGTTCGAATCGGCGACCATAACATAATAAGACGCGCCGTCCTTTCTCAGATAGCTTACGGGGATATTCAGCGAATTGCGGTTCTTCTGATTCCCCTCGCCGGGTATCCTTACCGTGACATAGCGGTTCACCGCAAGCGACGGACAGTCCTGAACGTCGGCGGTAACTATGTATGTGCTGCTGTTGGGGTTATCGTCGCCGTAGCTGCGGTATGAAACGGGGTCGTCCTTTCTGCCCGTGACTACCGCCGTAAATTCCGCGCCCGAATTGTAATCTATGCCCGTAACGACCGTTCCCTCTGTGAATTTCGAAAGACTAAGCTCGGGAACGTTTATGTCAAGGCTGACAGTCGCCTTGCCCTGTATCGTGATAAACGGGTGATCTCCCTCGAAGTCCTCAAAGCCGCCCTCGTCGATGCCTTCCTCAAAGCTGAAGTCGTCTAAACCCATGTCCTCCTCAAATTCATATTCGTCCGATGCCGCCGCGTAGGTGGTGGTCTCCTCGTCCACGCGGGTAACTATCCCGTCAATCTGCGCCGTGACCACGCCGTCCTCCTTCTGTTTAAGACCCGCTTTGTAAGCAAGCTCCGCCTTGCGGTATTCGAGCTGCTTTTCTTTAAGCTCTATCTGCGCTTCCTTTATCATTTCGACAAGCTCCGCACGGGTATGGAGATAGTTTTCGTCCTCCGGCTCGTCCTTCTTGTCGGTCTTGGAATCGCTGCCCGAATCGTCAAGAAGATCGGCACCCGAATCGACCATATCTATTTCGCTGTCATCGCCTATGCTGTCATCGTCTGTAAGGTCGATCTCCCTGTCTCCGTCGCCGGGAAGGTCTATCTCGGTATCGTCGTCCGGGATAACATCGTCGAGCGGTTCGGTGTCCTTCGATGAAGTCGCTGTGGTCGTTGTTGTCGTCGTTACGGTAATATCGGGAAGGTCTTCATCGCCGAAATCGTCGTCGCCGTCAAGACCGCCTATATTTATCTCTTCGCCGCTGAAATCATCGTTACTGTCGCCGAAATCATCGTAAGCGTCATAATCTTCATAATCGTCATAGCCGCCGTAATCGGGCTGCTCAGGTTCCACATACACATAGAACACGCCCTGCTTCAGTTCAGCCGAGCCGTTGTAGGCATACGAGCCGTGATTGGATATGACCCCGCTGTCAGCACGCCAGTCAAGCGCTTCAAGCTGGGTATTCGTCATGGGGTCAATATCCCAAAGGTACTGTATGCGCTTATGCTCGCTGTCGTAAACATAAAGGATAACGTGTTCGCTGCTGTCGATAAGCTGCTGCATGAAATTCGCAGTGACCATAGTTGAGGAAGTGCAGCGGAAGTATATCGAGCCGTCAAGCTCATAGCCGTCGGGATTTTCGATAACGTCGAGTGAGCTTCTCACGGAGACTGCCGCAGGCTCGGGCTTTTTGGTCGTCGTCCTGCGCGTGGTCGTTGTGGTGGTAGTGGTGGTCGTTGTAGTGGTAGTGGTCGGCGAAGTAACGGGCTGGAGCAATTTTGTGGTGGTAGTTCGCATCGCAGCGATAGTATACTTCGTGGTGGTAGTAGCCGTAGTGGTGGTCGTTTTCGGCGTGGTGGTGGTCTTCTTCTCCGCGACCGAGCTTGAATCGGTCTTGGGAGCGTTCTCCTTCGGCTGGAGCGCCTGCAAGCGTTTAAGCTCCTTCTCCTGCTCCTTTATCTCCTGATCTATGACCGCTATCTGATTCTTGTTCTTTTCGTTTTCAAGCTCCACAACGGTCATATCGTATGCTAAGAGTATATCGCCCTTTCTTACCTTATCGCCCGGCTGTACATACACCTGCTTTACCAGCTTCTGCGTACTGAGTTCAACGTTCTGTATGCTGCCCGATGTAACGCAAGCGTCGGTAGTCTTTTCCTCGCTGAAATAATCCTGATTTACAAGGCTCACCGACACAACGTCAACTATGCGCTTTTCGTCCTTATTTTTCTGGAATCTGAGGTATCCGTAATAGCTGCCGCCCGCTATGATCGCCAGGCACAGCAGAGTGATTATAAACCTCTTCACCTGTTGTCCCTCTCCTCTCCGCTGAACAGCTCGCCGTCGCGTATATATACCACTCTCTTGGCGCACTCGGCTATTTCGGGCGCGTGGGTTATCATTACAACCGTTACGCCCTCCTCGTTAAGCTCCTTGAAAAGCTGCATTACCTGCTCGCCCGATTTAGTATCGAGAGCGCCCGTCGGCTCGTCGGCAAGCAGCAGACGCGGGTGATTCACGATAGCCCGCGCAATAGCCACTCTCTGCTTCTGACCGCCCGAAAGCTGTGTGGGCTTATGGTACATTCTGTCCTCAAGCCCCACTCTTGCGAGAGCCTCCTTTGCACGGCGGCGGCGTTCGCTTTTGCGCACTCCCGCGTAAAGCAGCGGCAGCTCGACGTTTTCAAGCGCCGACTGTCTCGGCAGAAGGTTGAAATTCTGAAAAACAAAGCCTATTTTCTCATTTCTGATTATCGAAAGCTGTCTGTCGCGGCACTTGGCAATATCCACGCCGTCGAAGATAAATTCTCCCGCCGTCTGCTTGTCAAGGCAGCCGACTATATTCATCATCGTGGATTTTCCCGAGCCGGAGGGTCCCATTATCGCCACATATTCGCCGTTCATCACCTGAAAATTCACCTTTTTCAGCACGGGAACAGGCATTTTGTCAATAAAATACGACTTATCCACATTATTAAGCTGCAATATAATATCCGACATAGTTCACCCTCCCGACTTACTCGATGACTGCTTCGTCATCGTCTTCAAAGGCTTCGTCGCCCACATCTAACGCAAATTCATCATCATCGAAAGCGGCATCTTCATCGTCGATAGTAAAGCCCTGAGCATCAAAATCATCATTTCCGCCGTCGGGCGTGAGCATTTCGCCGCCTGCGTCATTGTCCGCGCCCTCTATCTTTGGAACGGTCGCCTCCTGAGAGTTCTCGGTAGTTTTAAGACCCGGCTCAAACTGCTCGGAGGGATAAGCTATCCTGTCGCTCTTGGTAAGACCGTCTGTCACCTGACAGTCGGCGTTATCGGGGTCGGTATCGCCGATAGTTACCTCGCGCTTTTCTATCCTGCCGCTGCCGTTGTCAGCCCACACATAAGTCTTGCCGTCCTCATGGATAAAGAAATCGCTGTAAAGCCAGATGCCTTCCTTCGTCTTGATCTCGTCCATGCCGCCCATATCAGGCTCGATAATGATATGCTGACCCAGCATAAGCCCGTCGAATGACTCCGGCTCCACATAGAAATAATATTTCGAGGACGAGGAACTCATTTCCTCGCCGTTGCCTATACTAAATTCCCCGCTGTCAGAGCTGCTCGCGGGCTTTGTCTCTATGTTGGTGACGGTGCCATGCCATACGTTATCGTCGATACGGGAGCGGATAAGCACGGGCATACCCGTCTGCACCTGCGAGATCATCTGCTCGTTTACCGTCGCTTTTATCGTATAATCATCGCCGCGTGATATTTTTACTATCGCGCTTACGTCGCTGTTTTCAAGATCGCTTATATCGGCGACCTCCTTTACCACGCCGTCGAGGGTGGACTTTACCTTGTTGTTTTTAAGAGCCTTCTGCATTTTCTCTATCTTGGATTCCATTTGCTTTATATCATATTCGGCTCTTGCTATCTCGCTCTGCTTGGAAAGTATCGTTGTGGTGAGCGAGGTCTGTCTGTCGGCGCTTGCCGCAGCCTTTTCCTTTTGCAGCTCCGCAAGCTGTAACTTGTTGGTCTCAAGTTCGTTTACCGCCTTTTCGTACTCTATCTGCTGGTCGTCTATGTCAAGCTGTGCCTGCTCCTGATCATATACAAATAGAACGTCGCCCTTTTTGACCTGATCGCCGACCTTGACCTTTACCGCCTTCACCTTTTTCGAGGTATCATATTTGAAGTCTTCGGTCTTCTGCGTTTCTACCACTCCCGAAAAAAGGCTGCCGGTGAGCGTTTTTCCCGCGACGGTGTTAAGCTCCTGCACGCGCTGGACGTACACCACCCCTGTGGAAAGCGTAACGCCCTTCGATTTCAAGAATTTATACCCTCCGAAACACGCCGCCGCTCCGACAACGATAACGGTAACAGTCACCGCTATACTTTTTCCTAACGACATTTTGTCTCCTCCTTTGTAAAAATCGGGCGTTAATTTTTCTCTCGCCTGATTTCTTTTGACACATTTAATTAATGTCCCGTCTGCCGTGATTTTTCCCGACCTTCGCGCAGTCTCTTTGCAAAATATCACCTGTCTGAACTTGTTCAGACCGCTCTTCTTGCAAATTAAAATCGGCAATTTACTTGTTTCCGCTCAATTTTGCAGAGCTATTCACTTCTGCGTTTTTGTTCACTTTTCCTGAAAATGCCGATTTTAATTTTGAACGCTCACCTCTGCGGATAATTTCGGTTTGCTTGATTCGTCGGCTTTGCTTTGTTGCGCCTGCGGCGCAAATGGGACTCTGCCCCATGCCCCGCAAGGGGGCTGCTCGCCCCCCGCTTTGCGGTTTCGATGACTTTGCTGCTTCAAAGCCGCATTTATTATAATTATAACACTAAAATCCGAATTGTCAATAAACAAAAATTATTTTAAGTAATTTGTAAGATTTGCCTTCTGCAAAACCGAAAAAATGCGGCAATAATGCACTAAACAGGCATTTTTTACATCACACGGCTGTCACGCCGGTTTCTTTTTATTTTCAAATATCGGTTTTTTGGTGAAATTCCTCGAAAGCACTTGAAATTTCAGCGGGTTTGTGTTATAATAATTCTTATGGTATGTTTCTGATGAAAGGAGAGGTGTGCTGTGTGTAAGCCCCGTACAAGGCTGATGTGGTACGATGCCCCCGCCGACGACTGGAATATGGCGCTGCCCGTCGGCAACGGCAGGATAGGCGGAATGGTCTTCGGCAAAGCAATCCGCGAGTGTATAATGCTGAACGAGGATTCGGTATGGTCGGGCGGCTTGCGCAGGCGGAACAATCCGCAGGCGCTGCCGAATCTGCAAAGGGTGCGTGAGCTTCTTTCGGAAGAACGCATATCCGAAGCGGAGGACATCGTGTTTGACGCTTTCTGCGGCATTCCCGAAAGCCAGCGCCACTATATGCCATTGGGCGAGCTGACTATCGAGCATACCGATCTTGATGATAAAAATATTGTTTACGGGCGGCGTTCGCTCGACATCGGCGAGGCGGTCTGCCGCACGGAATTTTCCAGCGGCGAAAAGCGTTTTTCCCGCGAGGTTTTCTGCTCCGCGCCCGACGGCGTTATGGTCGTCCACATTGCCTGCTCCGACAAAAAGGGCTTGAATCTGCGCGTTTCGATAGGCGGCAGGGACGATTATTTCGACAATAATTCCCCCGTCTGCGATGACTGTATCCTCTATCACGGCGGCTCGGGTTCGGAGGACGGCATTAATTTTGCGGCTTATGTAAAGGTCGAGGGCGACGGAGAGGTATCGGCGCTCGGACAGTTCATCTGCTGCAAGGACTGCGGCGAGGTGACGATCATTCTCGGCGCGGCTACGAGCTTTCGCCATAACGATTATAAAGAAAAGGCATTCGCGGACGCGATCAAAGCCGCAGCGCTCGGGCTTGACAAGCTGCGCGAACGTCATATTGCCGATTATAAAGAGCTTTTCGGGCGCTCGGAGCTGAATCTTTCGGGCGAGGACAAAAGCGGCATTCCCACCGACAAGCGGCTTGCCGACTTCCGAAACGGCGGCGGCATTAACTGTGTTAATGACATTGATTGTGTTAATGCAGATAACGGGCTTATCGCGCTTTACTGGGACTACGCGAAATATCTGCTTATCTCGTCAAGCCGCGTGGGTACTCTTCCCGCGAATTTGCAGGGAATCTGGAACAAGGATATGCGGCCCGCGTGGGGTTCGAAATTCACAATAAATATCAACACCGAAATGAACTACTGGAGCGCCGAAAGCTGTGGTCTTTCCGAGCTTTGCGAGCCGCTTTTCACGCACATTGAGCGTATGCGCCCGAACGGTCGCATCACGGCGCGTGAGATGTACGGCTGCCGGGGCTTCACGGCTCACCACAACACCGATATATGGGGCGACACCGCTCCGCAGGACAAATGGAAGCCCGCCACGCAATGGTGCATGGGTGCGGCATGGCTTTGTCTGCATTTGTGGGAACATTACAAATACACTCTCGATCGTGATTTTCTTGCCGCGAAATACGACACTTTAAAAGAAGCGGCATTGTTTTTCGAGGATTTTCTTATTGAGGACAAAAACGGACGGCTCGTCACCTGCCCGTCTGTTTCGCCCGAGAACACCTACATAACAAAGGGCGGCGAAAGCGGTACGCTCTGCACAGCGCCCTCGATGGACAGTCAGATAATTTACGAGCTTTTCACGGCAGTCATTGAAGCGTCCGAAATTTTGGATATTGACAAGGAACACGCCGTTAAGCTCCGCGAGATGAGGAATCGCCTGCCCGAACCGACTGTCGGAAAATACGGACAGATAATGGAATGGGCGGAGGATTACGACGAGGCGGAGCCGGGACACAGGCATATTTCGCAGCTTTTCGCGCTGTACCCCGCCGACCGGATAAGCGTTCGGAAAACTCCCCTGCTTGCAAAAGCGGCGGCGGCTACTCTCGAAAGGCGGCTGTCACACGGCGGCGGACATACGGGCTGGTCAAGAGCGTGGATAATCAACTTCTGCGCAAGGCTTTTCGACGGCAGGGGCGTAGAGGAAAACGTGAGGGCGCTGCTTTCGAACTCCACGAGCGGCAATCTTTTCGATATGCACCCGCCTTTTCAGATCGACGGCAACTTCGGCGGAGCGGCGGGCATCACCGAAGCGCTGCTGCAAAGCACTAACGGCGAGCTGATCTTTCTGCCGGCACTTCCCCCCGCGTGGAAATGCGGCAGTTTCAAGGGACTTCGTGCGAGAGGTGCGGTTGTCTGCTCCTGCGTTTGGAATGAAAACGGTTTTATGGCAGCTGTCACGGCGATGAAGGACACATCTTTCCGGCTGGTAAACAATGCTAAGAGCATGAATGTTTATATCGGGGGAAAAGCTGCCGAATGGCAGGGCGATGTCTGCGAGATACAACTAAAGGCGGGGGAAAAGGCAAAAATCACCGCCGTCAAGTGATTTCAGGTAATAATTTCAATTAATAGACTTCCTCGGAAACTAACGTGTGCCGAATGTCGGAAGATTTTGCCATGATGCAAGGCGGACGACTGCATTAACTCGTTAATGCCAGCGTGCTGTCG
>CACYSH010000010.1:0-4515 GCA_902776945.1 uncultured Ruminococcus sp. | reverse complement strand
TCGTTAATGCCAGCGTGCTGTCGCACGGTGAGGAGGACAACGCAGCAGCATGGCAAAAGATTTCGACAGGCGGTGCGCGTTAGTTTTCGAGGAAGTCTAATATATACCACCAAAAAGGAAAGGAAATGTTAAGGATCATGAAAGGAAAACGACTTGCGGCGGGAGCGGCGGCGCTTATTATGGCTGTTTCGTCCGTTGCCTCGCTCGGCTCCTGCGGCTCGCATATCAAGAATAATGAAAAGGTAAGCGAAACCTCGTCAGGCGCAAACAGGGATATTTCGGCTGTTACCGAGTTAGGCTCGGGCAATGGCAGCAGCTCCGGTCCCGACGATGATGCCCGGAGCAGCGATACCGGCGGCGACGCGGCTATCATCACCGACGTTTCGGAAGGCTACTACAACGACACCAACTACGATGAAATAAATGTTCCCTATATCGAATACGACAAGACCTATCAGGCGGAATCGGGCAGCTTTTTTATCAACACCGCGAGCATTCAGAAGGACAGGGCTTCGTTCAAGGGCGACGGCTATGTCAGCGGCGCTACTGCCGAAAACTGGAGCCTTTCGTTCGATCTGCCCGTGTCGCAGTTCTACAATATCACTGTCATGACCGCCTCCGACCGTGCGCTTAACAGCACGCTCTCGGTAAACGGCAGGGACGTTTGGATATTCCGCACGGAGGGTACCGGCAGCTTTACCGAAAAAACGCTTGTGAACATCTGGCTTGAAGAGGGCATCAACGAGATACGCATGAATTCCACAGATAATGCGGTCGATCTTGATTATATAAGGATAGAGGCGAACAAGGAGATCAGCATGATGACTACCGATCTCTCAAATTCCACTCTTTCGAACGCGAACGCCTCATGGCGTGCCGAAGCGGTATATCAGACGCTCTGCTCGAACTTCGGCAGGCAGGTCATAACCGCACAGCACGACACTCCCGGCGGCTGCGACGAGACTAACGCCATTCAGAAGGTAACGCACAAATATCCCGCAATAAGAATTTCCGATATAGGCGGCTACACCAAGCGCAACCCGAAGGACATCACACAGGCGTTCAATTACAGCGAAAAAGGCGGACTTATCGCCTACGACTGGTACTGGATAAATCCCGCAGGCAATAAAAAAAGCAACGATTATGAGATAGCAAGCGTTGATTTCGACGTTCGCAAGGCTATCCCCAAGACCGTTGAAGCGCAGATCACCGAAACACCCGAGTACGACGAGGAAGACCTTGAATACGACGATTGGGGCAACCCGATCTATCCCGAGCCTGTCACAAAGACGGTTCGTCAGCTTGAATATCCTATCGACCAGATGGCGGACTGGACTCCCGGCGATATAGAATATCTGTATCAGAACGGCAATATCACCCGCGAATGCTACCTTATTTTAAAGGACATCGACACGATCTCGAAGAAGCTGACGCAGCTTTCCGACAAGAATATCCCTGTCATCTGGAGACCTCTGCCTGTGGCAAGCAACGGTCTGTACTGGTGGGGGCTTGACAAAGAGGCTTACAAGTGGCTCTGGCAGCTGATGTACAAGCGCATGACGAGGTATCACGGTCTTAACAACCTCATCTGGGTATGGAGCGCACAGAATGCCGACTGGTATGTGGGCGATGAATTTTGCGACATACTTTCCGTAGATGTTTACACCGACGGCAGCCGCGACGCGCAGATAAACACAATGCTTTTCCTGCACAACATCAACAGCACCAAGCCGCTGGCAATAAGCGAGTGCGGCAATCTGCCCGCTATCGAGAGCATTCTCCGCGAAAAAGCGTTATGGTCTTACACGGGTCTTTACACCGAGCCTTATCTCGGCAAGGAGCTTTGCAATGACGAGGAGTTCGAGACAAAGAGCGCCGCGCAGGAGCGTATCACGAATTATTACAACAATAATTATACTCTGACCCTTGACGAGCTGCCGAGCATTCCCGACGTTGCAAAGGCGATAAGAGACGCAGCCAAGAAGGACGGCAGAGCCAAGACCAAAACAAAAGAAAAAGGCTCCGACCGCGAGATGTATGAGGACGGCTATTACTACGAGGACGAATACTACGAAGAGGAAGAAAACGAAAACGGCGAGGACAGCGAAGATTACACCGAAGATTACACCGAAAACAACGAGGATGAAGAGGAGCTTCTTTCTCAGGATGAAGAGGACGACGGCTACTGGAGCGATATTTATTACTGATGACATTCGCAGTTTTACCGCTTGCCGACGGGTACACCGTGCCGCCGAATACCGATTCGCCGTTCCTGCTTGCGGGAGCTGTTGCGGCGGCGGTAGGCATATCCGTTCTGCTTGAAATCAGGGCAAGGAAAAAGCGCGGAGAAGGTCGCCGCGGCGAAAACGAGAACGGTCAGGAGAAAGCAGACGATCGTGAAAAAGGCGATATTTCGCAAGACCGTGATTAAAAAATGACATCAGGATTAAATTTCCGATATACTTTCCAGACGGGATAATTATATAATAAAATCAAGAAATTTAACCGCTGACAACTAAGGAGGTAAAAGCAATGAAGGAACTGAAAGGCTTCATGAAGGGCGTGGATCTCGGCGGCTGGCTGTCGCAGGGCAGTTACGACAGGGAGCATCTGGACAGCTTCATAAGCGCGGCTGATATTGAGACTATCGCCGGCTGGGGGCTTGACCATGTGCGTATCCCGGTAGATTACAACGTCTTTGAGGCTGACGACGGAACACTGAAAAACGACGGTATCGAGATACTCGACAAGGCGCTTGAATGGTGCGAAAAATACGGGCTGAACATTGTCCTCGACGTACACAAGACCTTTGGATTTTCTTTCTACTCCGGTTACGGAGAGGTCGGTTTCTTCGACAGCGTGGAATATCAGGAGCGCTTTTACCGCCTTTGGGAGCGCCTTTCGCAGCGCTACGGCAAACACCCCGAGCGCATTGCCTTCGAGCTGCTGAACGAAGTGACAGACAAATCTTACAGCAGCCGCTGGAACGCGATCGCCAAAAAGGCGATAACCATGATTCGCCGCTACGCCCCCGAAACGCTCATCTTTATAGGCGGCTACTGGAACAACTCCGTTGACGCGCTGCCCGACCTTGACGCGCCCTACGACGACAAGATAGTATATAATTTCCATTGCTATGACCCGTTCCTGTTTACTCATCAGGCGGCTTACTGGGTTGACGGAATGCCCGCCGATTTCAGGATAGGCTATCCCGGAGACATCACGGAATACCGCACCAAGACCCGCGAGCTTGGGCTGGCGCAGATGCAGGACTACGCGGACGTTCCCGACAAAGGCTTTGACAGCGAATACTTCGAGAAACGCTTTGTAAACGCCGTCAAGCTCTGCGAGGAGCGCGGCTGCGCCCTCTACTGCGGCGAATACGGCGTTATCAACAAGGCTGCTCCCGAACAGATACTTAACTGGTACAAGGACATCAATGCCGCGTTCACGAAATTCGGTATCGGCAGATGCACATGGAATTACAAGAAAATGGATTTTGGTCTCACCGATGAAAGGCTTAAAGACGTTATCGGCGAGCTGGTAAAATATCTCTGATATTTGCGATCTATAAATAACACAAACGATAGAACGGCTGCGCGGCAATGGGTTTGCGCAGTCGTTTTTTGTCAGATTGCACAAAATGCGGTTCTGATTTCGTTGGAAGGTGCTGACCTGCGGGTAGTGGTATTTAATCATAGGTGCATAACAAATCAAAAAAAATCGGGGAGCACGGCAAAAGCTCCCCGATCATGTAGGCGGTCTTGCAAAGGGCTGAGTCTACCCTTTGCAGTTCCTTATAAACTCGGCAAATATCAGCCGGCTTTCCGCGCTGACCCCGAACGAATATTCCGGATGCCACTGCACCGCCCACACCCAGCGCATTTCGGGCATACAGACGGCTTCGACAAGTCCGTCTTCGGAATATGCCATTGCCGAAAGGCGCGGCGAAAGCTCCTTTATTGCCTGATGATGATAGCTGTTCACCGCTATGCGTTCTTTTCCGAGAAGCGCGTGAAGCGGCGTTCCGTCTGCTATATCGACAAGGTGGCTCGGCTCATCGTAGGGCGGCTGCTGATGATGCTCCGTAACGGAAGGCTTTTCGGTCGGCAGGTCGCGCCAGAGCGTTCCGCCGCAGAAAACGTTGAACGCCTGTATTCCGCGGCAGATCCCGAGCATAGCCTTGTTCCGTTTAAGCCCCTCGTTAAACAGCATAAGCTCCATTATGTCACGCGGCGGGAAAAACTCGCCGCAGAGATTTTCCCCGTCTGTTTCGTTATAAAACGCGGGGTCGATGTCCTGACCGCCCGTGAACAGAAATCCGCCGCACATTTCCGCGATATTCCGTATATCTGCCGTGTCTTCCGTAAGCGGCAGAATTACGGGCAGTCCGCCCGCCTGCGTGATACCTTCCATATATCCCGGCAGCATCCAAAGGCTGTCACGCACCGTATCGAAAAGCGGCACAACGCCTACTATCGGTTTTTCCATATCCTTCTCTCCATGTCAGTCAAT
>CACYSH010000009.1 GCA_902776945.1 uncultured Ruminococcus sp. | reverse complement strand
GAGGCGGTGACGACGCCGATACCGGTCTTCAGCTCGGTGGCGTAGGCGGGGATCGCCATGCCAGCCAGCAGGCAGACGGTCAGCAGAACTGCGATCAGTCTGGTGTTGAGTCTTTTCATAAGTACCCTCGCTTTCAGAATTACTTGGAAGACAGGGCGCGGTCGAGCCAAACGGCGCCGACGTCAAGCGCGGTGTAGAAGCCTTCCTTCTCGGTTTTCTTTACGATCCGGTCTCTGGGACGGGCGGTCTGGTCGGTCAGCTGGAGCTGAACGGAGACCTTCGTCGCGAGCTTGAGATCGCTGAAATCCTTCGACTCGAGAACCTGGAGGATTACGATGTGCGAATCCGCCATGGAGCCGTAATAACAAATGTTGTCCTTGCGCATCAAGGGATGGCCCTTGTACATGAGACCCTCTTGGTCAGCCATAAGAGCACCTCCTAACTTAATGTAACCAAATTGTAACTCATTGTGATGGATTTGTCAAGTATTAAGTTTCGAAAATGACAATTTCTTGCCGAATTCTTAACAAAAGAACACAATTTGGTCCGAATGCCGGGGATAATCAGGCTTCTGAAAGCGAGGATAAATATGAAATTGTTACAGGGAAGGGCAAGCTCTGCCCCTGCCGGACAAATCGGGGCCGGCCCTTGCGAGCCAGCCCCGATTGGCCCCCGACGAAGCGGGAACGCTCAGTCGAACAGATAGTGGCGCACGATCTCCTGCAGGACGTCGTCGCGGTCCAGACGGCAGATCATGGCGCGGGCGTTGTTGTGGTTGGTAATGTAGGTCGGGTCCTCGGAAAGGAGATAGCCCACGATCTGATTGATGGGGTTATAACCCTTCTCGGTCAGAGAGGTGTAGACGGACGTCAGAATCCGCTTCATTTCCTCGTAAGCGTTCCGCGGGTCGGGCATACAGTTCAGCGAGACGATGTTCAGCCCGTTCTGCGTTTTCTTCGGGTCACAGATATAATTCAGGCTGCGGTTCGGCGTAACATGAATATCGCGCGATTTAAGGTAAGGCACAGGCGGGCGTTCTCCTCCTTCATTCTTTCATAGTCCTCGGCGTAAATGTTGTTGATAGTATTCGCTTTGCGGGCAAGCTGGTTGATACAGTTACCTATCCTGCTCAACTGCTGACACAGTTCTGAAAGTTCAGAAATTCGGTATGGGGCAGAATTACCGTTCAGCGACATCATCACAATGTACTTTGAAGTATCTAATCCCATGCGGGCTGCGTTCCTTTTCACGATCTCCCACTCGTCATCTTTGAACAGAACTTCCTTTCTCTGTCCCTTACGCTTGTACTTCTTTTTCAACTTTTGTACTTCGTTCTTCAATAGGCGTTCCTCCTTGCATTTTAGGGGTTTGGGCGCTCCCAACGAGCCGCTTTTCGCGGGCTGCCGCAAGGCAGATCGCGCCGTCCGACGTCCGTCGGGCGGAAAAGCGCGGATTTTGTACGTACAAAATCTATGGCTCGCTAGTTATAGCCAAAAATTCCCATCTACACGTTTCCTTGCTTAGCCCGTATGGGCTGCTAATAATCCTCTCGGGCTCGCTTTCGTTACTCCGAAGGTACAAAAGTCGAAAAATGTACCTGTCCAACTAGCTAAAAATAACAATCATTTTGGTACAAAATCGGATTTTCGTTCCGAAGGCTGGTTCCCCATTTTGGATTATTTCAAGCATTTTTTACCTTACTGCGTTTTACGTCTGCATTTTTTACTTCACCTCTTTGTACCCTGTTCCGGAACAGTCGTTTCTTGAGCTCAATTTAATTATAGCATGGTCTTGACACAATAATTGCAAGAAATATTGAAAAATCTTATTGTCCAAAATCGGGAGGAACGAAAATGAAAAAAGAGTACTACACATACACGCCCTTAGAGGTCTATCAGGCTATTCGCGTGAACCGCCGTGACATCGCTTTTGACGGTTTTCCGAACAAAGTCTACTTTGACGAGGAGGAGCATATTGCAAATATTCACGTCAGCACGAGGTACGAGGTTGAGGATAACACGCCCTTGGAGGAAGGCGAAGAGCGCGAACCCACTAAGCCCGTTGACGAGCTTGACATTATTAATGCGAATGGAGATTACGTCTACCGCGACGCTTTTACTTTGAGAACGCGGAATGATAGCGCACCTAACTGGAAGCTGAACCCGTTTACGGGGCTTGACATTTCGTTTTACGTCGGCGAGGGCATACTCGATTTCTGCTACACCGACTTCACCAAAGAACAGGATGGCATTTTGCTTTTCGGGCATATTTTCAGCCAAGGCAGAAAGCGGGAGGACATAGTTCACAACCGCGAGGAAGTCTACGAAGTCGAGCAAGACCACATGGAGCGGACGCTCACAACGTTAGGCGAATATCTCTATCAGTCGGTGTACAGCAGTATATTCCCGCCGTATATTCAAGAGTTCGCAAAAGATACCATTCCCACGTTTATCCGATACATCACCGAGGTACAAAAAGAGATGATGCGCCGTATCGAGTTCGTGTTCGATGATGAATTCTATCCTGACGAGCTGTCAAAGTTCCTGCCCTGCGAGCGGTATTCTCTTTACGCCGACATTTACGGTACGCCGCTTTCATTCAATCGCGACGAACGGTTCACTATGCTTGGCAACTTCAGTGCTCGGCAACTCAATCGAGGAAATATTGATCCCTCGGAAATAGTGCAAAGGCTCAAAAGCTACTCCCCGACAGACGAACAAAGCCCGCTTGAAGAAGCGCTTGGGCTCAAAGCGGGCAGGGTTCAGTTATTCTATCATGCGCCGAGGTTCATGGCGATTGAATACAGCGTCAGCACTCTTCACGATATGCTGGAGCTGGAGTTCACTAAAATGCTTGAATACGGCACCCGTCTGCACAAGTGTAAAATCTGCGGGCGGTATTTCATCGTTAAGGGGAATTACGTTTCCGACTTCTGCAATCGTATCCGTGAGGGGCAGACGCGCACCTGCCAGCAGATCGGGGCGCAGAAGAAGTACGACGAAAAGCTCAAAACGGACGATGCGACTGCGCTGTTCCGCAAGTATTACAAACGTTACTATGCGAGGACTAAGGTGCGGCAGATCAAACTCGACGATTTCAAGCAGTGGAATTATAAGGCTGTCGAGATGCGGGACAGGTGTCAGGACGGTGAGATAACTCCGCAGGAGTTTGAGGAGTGGCTGTATAACAGCTTTAAGAATCGGAAAAAGAAGGAATGATCTTATATCATAGAATAGTCGGAAAGTATATCGCCATACTTTCCGACTTATTATGTCTGCAATTCTATTTCAGCCCGTTCTCAATTTCTTCAATGGTCGGCAGAGAACCTTTGAAGTCATCGGGCAGGAGCTTTGAAAGCTCATATTCAGATATGCCGAGTGGAAGGTCGATTCCGTTTACAGCATACTTCGCAAGTACGTTATCTTTAGTCTTGCATATAAGCAGACCGACGGTGCGGTTGTCATGTTCATCACAAAGCAATCCGTCAACCGCAGACACATAGGTCGAAAGCTGACCGATGTCTCCCGGCTGGAACTCTCTCACCTTGACCTCTATCACAACATAGCAGTGCAGCTTGATGTTATAGAACAGCATATCAATAAACTGCTCCGTTTGACCAACCACGAGACGGTACTCCCTGCCTACAAAGGCAAAGCTCTTGCCAAGCTCTAGCATGAACTTTGTGATATTATCCATGAGAGCGTCTTTCAGCTCTTTTTCGAGATACGGAGTACTAAGAGTGAGGAAATCAAAGCAGTACGGGTCTCTTGTCATCTCTTGTGCAAGCTCTCCTGTTGCTATCGGGAGCGTTTTAGAAAAGTTAGTGACTGCCGCACCCTGTCTTGAATACAGATCGCTGTCAATAAAGTTCAGCAATAGCGCCCTTGACCAGTTGTTTGATAATGTTTCTCTGACATAAAAACACGCTTTTTCGAGAGATTTCCCACATTTGTCGATTATCAGCTTATGGTGTCCCCACGGAATCGAGAACAGATCCTGCACCGTAATACCGTACTTTGAACCGATCTCAATTTGTTCCCCAACTTGGGGAGTAATTTGATCCTCTATTTGAGGAACGGTCTCTTTCTCGGTTTCTAAGGGCGAATACAAGCTGAAAAAGTTGGTGATATAGAACAGATTTGTCTTTGAAAAGCCTTTTGCGTCGGGAAGCTGCTTTTTCAGATCTTTGCTGACATTTTCAAGGAGCTTACTTCCCCATTTGCTCTGTGCCTGCATACTTACGATGTCCCTGCCGAGATTCCAATAGAACGCAAGCAGTTGGGCATTCACTTTGATTGCAGCCTTTATCTGACTGCTGCGGTATTCAAGGGTTATCTTTTCAATCCATTTTCTGTATTCTTCATCAATATTGGCAATGTTACTCATATATAACCTCCGAACAGAGTGGTCAATTCCATGATAGGAAATTTATGTCTATATTATTATAGCATAATAATATTCAAAATGGAATAACCTGAGCAATATTTTTTTAAAAGTGCAGTTCTTTGCCAAAAGATGACCTGCACTCTTTTTATGCCATTTTTCTTCTCATCAGTCAGCCTGTGCAGAGAATCTGTGTTCGTCTTGTAATACTCATCTCAAAAGGTAAGGAATTCCGGGGACATAATGGTTATATGCATTTCGTACCGTGAATCGCTGCTTTCGTGTTAATGCTTTATTCATTAAGTAATCTGCTGAGGTTAAGCAGACTTTCAGCTTTATTATCTGGCAGGGTGCGGTAATTCTCGATAAGTTCTCTTTCTTTTTCGTTAAGAATCGAAGCCTCTGTATCCTCGTTGAAAAGCTCTGCGAGGGTAATTCCCAGCGGTACGATAAGTCTTTTAAGAGTTTCAACAGACGGTTTTCTTCTGCCAAGTTCCAGATCACTGATGTGGTTTTGTGATATTCCCGTTTCCTGCGACAATTTATAGATGCTCATTTTTTTAGATTTTCTGATACTGCGCAGACGTTCGCCGATCTCCATAATAATGCAGCTCCTTTCACTACATTTATTATAGTATGTTTTGTAATAAAAATTAATATAAATATATGGGTTGACAATACTATTATTTTAGGGTAAAATATATTGTAGTAATAAGTCGATAAGGAGATATTATGCAAATATTTACAGTGTCATTTTTCGGTCACAGGCACTTGTCCGACACATTTAGCATAGAATCGCAGCTGGAGCCTATCCTACGTGACCTAATAAACACCAAGGAATACGTCGAGTTTCTTGTCGGGCGGGACGGAGAGTTCGATCAGCTTGTATCCTCCGCTATCCGCAGGGCAAAAGAAAGCTGCGCCTATGGGAACGTGTCGCATATTCTCGTTTTGCCTTACGAGAGAGCTGATTACCGTAACAACCGTGAAAGCTATGAAGCCTATTATGATGAAATAGAAATCTGCCACGAAGCTGCGGCTGCCCACCCGAAAGCGGCTATCTTTGTAAGGAACAAGTGCATGATAGACCGCAGTGATTTCGTTATTTCCGCTATTGAACAAGAGATGGGCGGTGCTTTCAAAGCGGTTAGGTATGCGGAGAAGTTAGGTAAGCAGGTGATAAATCTTGTGGCGATGTAAGGCACCTACTACATCTTTATCCGATTTTTCTTGTAATATACCATTATAAGACATGGAAATCAATTGATGGATTTGCTGAATTTGTATAAAATTATCCGACATATGTTACAAATAATTAATAAATTTAACCATGCGATTTCAACTGCTGTTTAAAATCATATATTTGTTTAGGCTATAATATCTGCTTTATTTCGCCTATTTATGGTCAAAACAATGGTCGGAAATGATATAATTTACTTATTCATTTTCGAGGAGGAATAAGTAATGAGACGAGGAGAAAACATTTTCAAGCGCAAGGACGGGCGCTGGGAAGGACGGTACATCTCGGGCAGACGCTCTGACGGTAAGGCAATGTATTCATCAGTATACGCCCGTAGCTATTCGGAATGCTCCGCAAAGCTTTTGGATGCAAAGCTACACAGAATACCCGTATCAAAATCCATGACAGTAAATGAGTTGTTTAATTCATGGCTGCTTGCCCGAAAAAACACAGTCAAAGAATCGACTTATTCGGCATATATAAACCTGTTCGATTGCTATGTAGCAGGAAGGCTTGGTGGATACAGAGTAACATCGGTCACTTCAAATATGCTCAACCTGTACGCTGATGAACTTTTGAATACAGAAAGCAGGAAGGGCGCAACGCTGTCTGCGGCAACCGTTCAGTCAGTTCTGATAATGCTGCGTTCGGTATTCGCTCACGCCGAAACCGAATACGGCATAGACAGTCCAGCAAAGAATTTGAACCTTCCAAGAAGCGAAAACCACGATATTACGGTGTTTAATTCTGATGAGATCAACCGTATCAAAGCCGCCGCAGATCTGAATAACAGCTATGAACTCGGCATATTACTTTGTCTGTATACCGGGCTCCGCATCGGAGAGATATGCGCGATTACTTGGAAAAATATAGATATTGAGAACGCTGTACTGTCTGTTCGGCATACACTTTCAAGGATAAAGAATCCTGCCGGAACTTCTAAAACGAAAATAATCATCACCGAGCCAAAGAGCCGCAAGTCCATAAGGGATATTCCGCTGCCGCAAAATATGATAGAGCGGTTGTCAGAAATGAAGCGGAGCCGCAGCAAAAATGATTATTTCCTTACGGGGAGCAATAGGATAATTGAACCGCGTTCCTATCAGTATCATTATGAAAGACTGCTCAAAGCCGCCAACGTACCTTACAGAAAATTCCATAGTCTGCGCTCGACCTTTGCGACCACTTGTATCAATAAGGGCATCGACGTCAAAACCGTTAGCGAGCTTTTGGGACATTCGAGTGTAAAAGTAACTCTTGAACGGTATATGTATACGGATATGGATCTGAAACGTGAAAAGCTGGCGGGGTTGTATGAGTGAATTATTTTTTTGATGATCATGGTCAGAAATGTGGTGTGAAATAGGTGAAAGCCACGTTATATCGTCGATTTAAGCGCAAACGTCTTATAATGGTATAATATAAGAAATAGTTTTCATATATCCGTCGGTTTTAATTATGTTAAATAATTTGCATTTTATGCAATACATAAAGGAGGAATTTTATGAGAAACCAAAGAATCTTGTCATTCCTGTTAGCTTTGACCATGGTATCTTCTTTATCAGCAATTGCTTCAAGTGCTGATACAGTCGAGCAGGACGGCTTATCTGTATCTTATTCAACTGATAAGGATAAGTATAGCAAAACGGATACAATCAAGGCTACGCTTAAAGTGACAAACAAAAACTCGGACACCGTTCATGATCTGGTTCTTGATGAAACGATACCTGATGGTTATGTTCTCGCTGACGGATATTATAAGAATAAGACTGTTAGCGAGCTGAAAAGTAACGAAGTGGTTGAATTAGATACGTTATTTGTTCCCAAAGAAACTGATAACAACGATGATTCATCGAATACTACGTCTGGTTCTTCAAATGATTCGAGCAGTAGCGACGCATCAAATAACAATTCTGATTTAAGTAATGAACCACCAACAACCAATAACGTTGTTTCCAACCTTGCTACAAACAATAGTGCTACTAAAACGCCTGATGTAGTTGCTCCGCAGCCGACACCTACACCAAATCCTACCCCTGGTCCCGAACCTTCAAGTTCTATTGCTCCTTCACCCGCACCGGATCCAACTCCGAGTCCTACACCTGACAGCACTCCTGATTCAGCTCCGGAACCCGATCCAAGTTCAAAAGAAGAGAAAGGTATGAAAGGAAAGCCCGGTGGCGGCGATAGAGCGTGGGCATACGCCGTTGCAGCTATTGCGGTATCATTAACTATTATTACAGTTGGAAGAAAAGGCAAGACCGAAAAGAAAAAGATGCTCTCTATTGCAATTGCTGGCACTATGATAACCACTGTTATTTTGGGCGTAGGGCTTAATCTTGATATAGGCGCTGCTGCTGCTGATAGAAGCATTAAGGTTAAAACTAATGTGATCGTAGAAGGCAAAGATGTTGTGTTAAACGCTACTGTGAAATACGGAGCAATTACTTCAACACCGTCGGAAGAAGAAAATCCGTCTGTAGCGGAAGAATACTACAAAGAAAATGCTGATATTCTTGAAGTAGTTGATGTTACTTCCGATACAACGCTTAGCGAAGAAGAGGTTACAAAACTGCTGAACGAAAAAGGATTTAAGGATTATCCTATCACATATAATTATTCTCTGTCCGGAGATTTTGATAGCGAGAAGGAAAGCAGTTCATCTTCGAATGTTAAGCACCCAATGTATGGAACATACTATCTTTCGAAGAATAATGAGATCTGGTACGTAACCATAGTTGGCAAGAACATTTACGCTAATCCTCTATCTTTTAATATGCAGACAGAGCGCAAAGTTACAACAATGCTGTCAACATCGAATACCATATTCGGTTATGATGATGAAAAGGACAGATTCTACACGGTTATTCCTAAAGAAAGTGCAATGATTGTTGTGAAAGTTGACGATATTAATTCGGACGTACTTGACAATCTGACTGTTGAGGAGGTTGAAAAACTATGAAAAAAAGCGTTTTGCGACCATTATCAATATTGTTGGCTATAATATTCTCTTTTTCATTTTTTGAGATTGCTTCTCCCATAAGTGCCTATGCGTATGGAAAGGATAAACCAATAATTGTGGTTTCAATGGGAGATTCGTATTCCTCCGGAGAGGGAATTGAGCCTTTTTATGGACAAATAGATAGTAATGGAAACGATTTGCCACGATCCTCTAAGATAGTAAATAATGATTGGCTTGCTCATAGATCTATGTACAGTTGGCCTTCATTACTTACTGTTGGAAATAAGGCTGTAAAAGATCATAAAATGCCACTTAATAAAAAAGATGTGCAGTGGTATAATAAAAGTGAACAAGATTCTGAGCTGCAATGGTACTTTGTTGCATCATCAGGTGCCGTTACTTCTGATTTTATTAGGGGACAAGAAAAAACCACTTGGGATAATGAGAACGGTTCTAAAACAACTTATTTACCACCACAATTGGATGTTTTCGATAAAAATGGGTTGTATGGCAAAGTTGATTATGTAACTATGTCTATAGGTGGAAATGATTTGGGTTTTGTAGATATTTGTCTTAATGGTTTTTTAGATACATGGAAAGGAGCTTTTAGTCCTAATTGGTTGAAGAATCAAATTGACAAATCAAACAAAGCTTGGTCTGATACAATAAGAACAAATCTAAAGAAGGCATATTGGGATACATATCGTAAAGCAGGTGACCAAGTTGATATAATAGTAGTTGGCTATCCGGAACTATATTATAGATATACCAATACAGCTATGGCAGGCTTAACACAAAGAAAGCTAATTGATGATTTAGTTTTGACTTATTGTCAGTCAAAAGAAGAATCTGAAGATGGTGAAGGAGGAGAAATAGCAAAATTAATTGAAGAAGTAAACAAAGAAATAAGAGAAAAAAATCCCGGAATAACAAGAGATAAAATTCATTACGTTTCTGTAATCACCGAGTTCAAAGGTCATGGTATGGATGCGCCAGAGGGAGTGATTGGAACGTTTAAACCATGGATTAATGGTACAACTTTCCTTGGCAGTCAAAAACTTGATGAAGGAATTGGTGGAATAATTGGATATTCATCCGCCCATCCAAATAAAACAGGTGCTGAACATTATGCTAATCTGGTCAATAAGAAGATAGCAGAATTAGAGCCTATAAAACAAGCAGAAAGAAATAAACCGATTATTTATGGTCGTCTCTCAGGAAAAATCTGCAAGGCAAGTGATAGGTCAACTCCAATTAATAATGCAGACATAAAGATTTATCGTGGTGATAGCTTTATTCAATCTATTTCAAGTGGTTCAGATGGTGTATATAACGTTCAGCTTCCGGTAGGAGACTACAGAATTGAAATAACTGCTGAAGGTTTTATTCCGTTTAGCTGTTATGCAAGCGTTACAGATGATAAAACCACTTATTTGGAAACATTCCTGTTAGTCGGGAAATCCGATGCTGAATCCGGCAAGGCAAGCGGAACGATCTCAGATTCTATTACCGGAAAAGCTCTTGAGAATGTATCAATTTCTGTAAGAAGCGGCTGGAATAATTCTGATCAAGGTGAAGTAATTAAAACTGCCAACACTAACTCCAACGGAAAGTATAGCCTTGAATTGCCTTTGGGATATTATACTTTGAATGTATCTAAGAATGGATATATTCCCGGCATGGTGAATATTATTGTTCAAGAAGGAGAGACCTTTGCACAGAATGGTGTTATGACACCAATTGGTGATGAAAACACATTTAGAATAGTATTGACTTGGGGCGCAACTCCGAGCGATCTTGATTCTCATATGCAGGGTACCTTGTTAAATGGTAATACATTCCATGTAATGTACAATAACAAAAGGGCAATGGACGGCACTACTAAAGTATGTGAACTTGATGTTGATGACACTTCCAGTTATGGACCTGAAACAATAACTCTTAATCCTACAACTGAGGAAGCATACTATTATTACATTTACAGATATAGTTCATCCGGATCGCTCATAAACTCTGAGGCACAGGTTAAAGTTTATAAAGGAAACAACCTTGTCAGAACTTTCAATATTCCTCTTGGATTTAACGAGGCACGATACTGGAATATCTTTGCAATTAAAAATGGAGAACTTATCGTAAAGAATTCCATTACAGATAGTCCTGATTTAGAGTATACAAAAGAGGATAATGGCGGTTCTAATAACAATGAAAACGAGCCTGGAGAAGATAATCCGGATCCTGTAACTAAGGAAAACAAATGCACAACATTGTATACCGTTGTCGGTGAGTCTGAAACAGAGATGGTGACATATAATGCAAAAGATCCGGATAATTTTGATTCTGAATTATCCTCTATAAGATATGTGTCAAATGATCCAGCTATTACTATAGATCGTTATTCGTATAGTAAATCTTCGAACTATCGTAATATGGCGTATCTTATTATAGACTATACTTCGAATAAACCAGGAACATTTATGCTATCTGCAGAATCTGATTTGGATATTGACTTGACAGATTTACAAGTGGTTGTTGAACCTAAGCTCGGTCTTGAGAGTAATACATCGGGGAATATGTATAATCACTATACTAATTATACTATTGATTTCTCAAATCACACAGGTTATAAAGACGTGGTAATTAATGTCGCTATTGACGAATCAAATATTGAATTATTAGAAAACTTCCTTAATAACTCAATTGAAGTCAATAGAATGGAAACTGGTAACTTAACTGCTCCTGCCATCTTCGAAACTTCATATACAATTGCAGATGATGGTAAATCAGCAACATATGTTATCAGAATAACTTGTGTAAGCTCGGATATGGATGATTACCTTACAGTAAAGACTAAGGCACAAGAAAAGGTGATACACGTAGTATCTTAATATTTTGAGGATACTAAAAAGCATCCAGTTGATATGTAGCTAATACAAAAGCACCGACATCTAATTTATGGATGTCGGTGTTTGTTTATCCGCTGTATTGTCTATTAAAAGATTTTTGGTTAGAAATAACTTCTTTGTGAGTGGTTGTCTCCCTTGACCCCTTTTCCGCTTCGCGGGTTTTTATTCTGCTTTTTTGCATATCCCTTTGCTTCATCGCATATAAATAGACAAACCTATTTTGAAGCGAGGGAATGCTTATGTACATAAAAACAGTGAAACTCAGCAGGACGGTATTCGCGTTGGCAGTCGTTACCATTGGTGCGGCGGCTGTGCTTGCGGCGGCGGGTGCGGCAAAAAAGCTATCCGGCAGCAGGCGCGTCTATAAGGTGCAGACCGAACAGCAGCGGCAGGCGCTTATCTCCGAGCTTGGCTGGCAGACGGGCGACAAGCCCACATCGCACAAGACTATCACTATCCCCGAGCAGTTCGACGACGTTTACGAGGGCTACAATGCGCTGCAAAAGGAACAGGGCTTCGACCTTGCCGCCCACAAGGGCAAGTCTGCGGAGCTTTATACCTACGACATCTACAATTACCCCGATCACCCCGAAAATATGCAGCTGACGCTTATAGGCGAGGAAGGCATACTTATCGGCGGGGACGTTTGCTGCACCGAGCTTGACGGCTTCATGCAGGGGCTTCTTCCCGATGAAAACACAAAGCCCGTAAAGCCCGAAGCCGACGCAGTAACGGAGACCGGCTCAGGGGTATCGTGACCGTGAATAAACAAAGAGGGGAAAGCCGCAAGGCTCTCCCCTTTGTTTTTATGCGAAAATATAACAGATGTTTTTAGACCTTCCAGCCTGCAACCTTCTTCTGAATATAAATTATGTCGTCAACATCGACTACGCCGTCGCCTGTCACATCGGCGGCGTTCTTGGAGTTTTCGTCGATCTTCCAGCCCGCAACGGCTTTCTGAACCAAAACAAGGTCGTCAACGTCTACTGTGTTGTCGCCGTTTACGTCGCCCTTAACGGTGTCTTCAAGATATACTACTTTATAGCCGTATTTTTCAGCGCATTTTTCAGCGTATTCTGCACCTGCGGTGCCCTTGTAGCAGTAAATCGTGAAACCTTTGTAATGCTGCTGGGCATAGGTCTCTCCGTAAGCTCCAAATGAGGCATCTATTTTGGTAACGTTTTTGGGAATGGTAACGCTCATAAGGCTTGTGCAGTTAAAGAAGCCGCTTATCTCGCGGACATTACTGCCGAACTCTACACTTTCCAGATGTTCGCAGCCGTTAAATCCGGAGATCGTTTTGCAGTCAAGCTTTACTTTTTTAAGGTTTTGGTTGGATTCGAAACCGCCCAGTGTTTCTAAGCCCGCGATCTCCAGTGTTTCTCCGATCTGTGAATTGTCAGGCCCGTAAAATTCTGTACAGCTTTTAGGAATATTAAAGCTTTTTATTTTTTCGCAGCCGGCAAACACGGTGGGGAAATCTACCGTGGTCAGATTGTCGGAAAGAACTACTGTTTCAAGATTAGGGCAACAAGCGAATGTATGCCAGCCTAAACTTGTAACGCTGTCGGGTATGGTTATTGATGATATTTTAGTATAAGCGAACGCATTGCCTCCGATTTCGGTAAGTGTATCGGGAAGCGTAATGTTTTCTAAACCGGTTCTCGAAAATGCGCCGCCGCCTATCGTTTTCAGTCCGTTGGGGAAATTTATCTCTTTAAGAGCATAGCAGTCACTAAAAGCCGAACCCCCGATTACCGTAACATTTTTGCCGAGAGTCACCTTTTCCAAGCCTACTAACATTTGAAAACTCCCGATCGTTTTGATAGTATCGGGGAAAACGATGCTTTTTATTGTCTTATCCTGCTCATATCTGCCTATTGACTTGACCTCTGCTACCTCATGACCGTCGATCTCGGAAGGGATAACTACGTCCGGGTCGGTTTCCAAATATTTGGTGATATGAGCCTCGCCGAAAACCAGGTCATACTGAAATCTACCGTCTTCCGATGTTACTGTTTCCGCGCTTGCCGTGATAGCCATGTCCTCAAACACGCCGCCCGGCACAGTCCCCGTACAGCCGAAAGCCATTACCAAAGCCGCCGCCGTGCAGATAAGTCTCTTGTTTGTTTTCATAACATTTCCTCCTGAAAAATATAAAAAGCGCTCTCACGGGTTCAGCCCGCAAGACACGTTTATTTGACTAAATACAAATATATCCAAAGAAACACCCGTCCCGCCCGTGTGTATGTCTGTCGAAGTACAGCGGATAGGCACGATCTCGTCAACTCCTTTTGTAGAAAGTTTACAAACACTTTACGAAAACGATTCGTTAATACATTATAGCATAGTTTTTTACAAATGTCAATACCTTTGCCAAAAAATAGCTCCGTTTGCCGGAACCTTGCAGGGACGCACCTACATAACGCTAAAATTTCGCAATGTTGTTCGCTTAAATCGGTTCACAAATGATTTTCTTAATATTCATGATTAGTTTAAAACCTTTTTGCGCCCCGCATAGTCTTTTAATTAGCACTTGACATTTTGAGGTAAAAATGTTATCGTATATAACGGAGGTAATGAAAATGGGGAACATTACGGAGAAAACTATCAACCGCGCTATTTCGGGCGAACACGCGGCTTTCAACGAGATTTACCTTGCTTATAAGGGCGGGTTGCGTTCATATATCACCTCGCACATAAACGACAAATCGCAGGCGGAGGACGTTCTGCAAAATACGTTCGTCGCGGTGTTTAAAAATATCGGTCAGCTGAAAAATCCCGAAGGGCTGAAAAGCTGGCTGTACAAGATTGCCTACAACGAGTGCATGACCGTAAACAAAACGATAAAGCGCGAAAGCGAACGCTATACCCCTATCTCGGCATTTGCGGACGAGGACGGCAGCGAGTGCGAGTTCGCGGACGACAGCCTTGAACTGCCGGAGGATTTTGCCGCGAACACCGAGCTTCAGGAGCTGCTCACGAAAACGCTCAACAGCCTGCCGAAGGCGCAGCGCGACTGCCTTGTGCTGTATTACTATCAGCAGAAGTCCATTGCCGAGATCGCGGAAATACTTGACATTACGGAAAACGCGGTAAAGCTGCGCAAAAAGAACGCTCTCGCAAAGCTGAAACGCAAGCTCGAAAAGTACCGCGGCAGCTATAACTTCGCGCTCGCGCCGATGAGTCTGTTTATCGGCAAGCTCGTCAGCACGGGCAAGGTCAAGAGCGCCTACACCGGAGCCGCTGTTGTCCGTTCGGCGACGGCGGGCGTAACAGCGGCTTGCATGGCGGGCATGATGAGCGTTGCGGCGGTGGGATATTTTGGCTACAATCAGAATGATAACAATTATGATGATAATACGGACGACAGCAGCTATGTTGAAACGCTTGACGATAGCGACGAGGGCTGGACAAATTTTGACTTGCAGAATTATGTCATGTCCGTATTCCGCGGCGACGATTTTCAGTCGGAGTCGGCTTCGCTTACGCTTATACCATGCGGAAGCTATATAGACCAGGGCGAGGAATTTGAAGAGCAGGGTCTTGGGGATCTTACCCTGCCGCAGGAATATAAGGATAAATATCATATCACCGAAAAAGAGTACAAAGAAATGTTCGACCGTACATATCCTGTCAAGTCTCTGATAGACGAGGATTCGCAGGAATACCGTTTTCTGCGGCTCGACAGTATGCAGTACAGGGATAATTCCGTCCGCGTGGTTTACGAGCCGTATCTTTCAAAGATAGAGAATTTCACGGAATACGACCCGGGATTTTTGGCACAGGTGCCCCAAATGACCGTAAACTGCGGGCTTTCCGATGAATACACCGTCAATGGCACTCTTGACGTTAAGGACGGACTTGTCATAATGGAATTTGACGGGATAAGCGAGCCTGAAAAATTCGGCGAAATGATTTCCGGAAACAAAGATAATCTGAGCGAAAAGGTTTTGGCTGTCAGGGGTGAAGATATAGATTATTTGCTTAATGAATTCGGATACTCTTTATGGCACGGACTGTTTGAGGTCAAGCTGGAGGGATATGAAACAAGCCTGACCGATGACAGCTTTCTGCGGCTCCCGACAGTGCAGACTTATCATTCGTATGGTTATGATGAATTTGCTGACCCGATAGGCTTATCATGGATATTCCCGGGCGGAAAATGGGCAACAGGATATTCTGCCGGTTTGGAATCAAACCTTTTTAATCCGACTGACGGTGCGCTTATACTTCATGACGGTGGAGTTGTGAATATATGCGCAATGAAGCCTTGTTCTACGCCGTTTGGTTATATTAATGATTCCGAAAACAAAGACAGGGTAAAAAAACTTAACCTTATGCCGTCGGCAATAACATACGGTTATTATTTTCAAGATGATATACTTTATGTGTCTGGTTATTCCGCAGATACTAACGAAAAAAAGGTCAGTCAATTTGTATGGGTTCCGGCAGACAAGGTTTCCGGCACGCTTACGCTTTCCGATAATCTGTCTTATGCTGATGTCACGAGGTTTAAGGACTGCAATTTTGACAGGGTGATAATCGGAAACAACAGTCAGGCATTTTATGATTATCTTATATCCCGTGCAGCCTCAAATATCAATGTGGGCAAACATAACGATGGTGATTACTATGCTGATGAATATGCTTTATTAGAAGTCAACACTGCTAAAAATCTTCTTGCTCATCTTGAAAACTACGAGCAGTACAGCGCAAGCGGAGACATCGAAACGGACATAGCCAATGCCCTGCCTTACTATGATGAAAACGGCGACTGGATAGATTATAATGAAGAGCTTGAAGTGGCAGATGAAACAGAATTTACAGAATTTGACGATGTAGAGGAATACGAAGATCATTTTTTTGAAACTTACTAATACCGCATTCTCCAAAAACAAAAACAGCCGGTCTGCACCCGGCTGTTCTTTTTTTAATCCTGTATAACGATCTGGAATTTTCCGTCAACGAGCTTTAACCGCAGCGTGGAAACGTAGCGTTTACAGAAATTTTCCATTTCCTTGATAGTCGCTGTTACCTTTGTTTCCGCGTAGATGCGGCGGGTAAGCTCCATAGGCTCCTCGCCTAAGATGTTCGGGAAATGCTTTTTAAGCTCCGCGAACAGTACCGCCTTTTTCAGCTCCTCGTTGCCCGCCGTGCAGAAATCGTCTATGGCGCAGTAGTAGATGTCATGCTCGGTAAGCGCCTGCTTTATCGCTTCGCCGCACTTTGTATATTCGTACATGACAAGGAATTTCGCGTCGGGAAGGCTCGAAATAAGCCCCCAGAAATCCGAATCGCTCGAAACGATGATGAACGAGGTTATCCCGTTCTGGTAGAAATCCTTTACCACGCTCGCCGTCATGCGAACGTCCACGAGAGACTTGTTCTCGGCGATGCGCTCGATCTCGATATGCTCAACGGGAATATCCGTAAAAGCCGAAAGACCGTCCCAGCCCGCCGTTGTGTGGGGGTCGTCGTAAAGCGCGATCTTTTCGATCTTCGCCAGCTCGTCGGGGTGCAGACCCTTAAGCACGCTGTACAGCTTGAACGGGTCGGAATTTTCGCAGTCAACGGCGATAGCGGTCTTGCCCGAATCGTCGATAAAATCGTAGATGTTGCTGCGCGTTTCGTCGTCCGCGTCGCGGTACTTGGTGTAATCGGTGAAGTAATCGTCATGCTGCGAGTAGATGATTTTCAGGAATTTTCGGTCGGAATAGATTATGCTGCCCAGCTCCTGCGGCTGCCAGTGAATATACATCTGAAACGGGTAGCTGTCTATGTTCGCCATGTACTTGTTGAACTCGTCGCGCATTACGTTCGGCTTCTGATATTTCGGGACATAGAACAGGTCGCGTATGTACTGCCAGTTCACCCAGTCGTAGAAGAGCCGCGAGCATTTGTCGATGTTTTCGTTTATCAGTTTGGTGAAATCGAGCATATATTTCTCGGAGCGATAATTTGCCTTTATGATTTCGAATCCCCATTTTTCAAGTTGTATAATGTTGTCCTTGTTGTACCATTCCAGAGCTTTCAGGTTTTTCAGATCGTACCGCATGGCGTTGTCGGTCTTTTTGAAATGCTGCATAAGCGCCGTGCGCAGCTTGCAGAGATACCGGATAACGTTAGCGTCCTTGTCCGCCGAGAGCCTTTCGATAAGCTCCGAGCATTCACCGTAAACGGAATCCAGCGCCGAGCGCCTTACCCCGATCAGATATGCGATAGTCGTTACTACCTCTTTTGTATCAACGGTCAAAATTATCCCTCCTATTCAGTAGAAAATATGCTGTTCGATGTATAAAGCATTGTAATCATATAGCTCACCTCCGTTTGCTCCTTATTATAATTATATCATAAAAACAAGAGGTTTTCAATGAAAAAATCGTGAAAAAATCACGAACTTGCATAAACATTTATTGCACTTAATGACATATTGTGTCAAAGCAGAACTTTTTCTGCGGCAGACGGTCGAAATTCGGCTATTTCGTTTATATGAATATGTTGTGGTTCGAATGAAAAATTAAGACTTTTATGTTATCGGTTTATTAGTCGCTTTTTACAAATATCAAATCAGCTTTTTAACATTTTATTGACAATAGTTTTTTTTAGGTGTATAATAAAATGGATTGGATAAAATATTATTGATATGTTTGTTATAAAACAAGGGAGATATTTTATGAAGGGATTTTTGAAAAAATGGCTCGGTCCTATTATAATAGTAGTCACGCTTACTGCTGTTATGATAATCGGCATGGTCAGCGGGAACCTGCCGAAAGCCGTAAACGCGGTCATGAGCGCAGACCCGCTGTGCATAGCGCTGTGCGTACTGTGTTATTTCATCTATATGATGGCAGGCGCGATGGCGATCTGCTCGTTTCTCAAAAGAGAGGGCTATCACCTGCGGCTGAGGGATTCTCTTTCAGCAATGCTGACGGCTATCTACTACTCGAATATCACCCCCGGTGCGACGGGAGGGCAGCCGATGCAGATAGCCTATCTGAAAAAATTCGGCATACCCGTCGGGATAGGAACTTCGGCGATAGCCTCGTTTTTCATCGCGTGGCACGTTATGCGCGTGGTGCTTCTGGCGGGGTTCGGGCTGTTCTACAAGGATTTCATAAATCAGAATCTCGGGCAGTACGTTCCGTTCCTTATACTGGGATTTACATATAATGTGGTGTTGGTCGTACTGTGGCTGCTGTTTTGTTTCAGCAAAAAGCCCGTTGAGCTTATCGTCAAGCTGATAGGCAAGCTCGCCGAGAAATTCCGCATTATAAAAAATTCGCAGAAAACCATCGAGAGTATGCAGCGCACCGCGGATAAGTTCCACACCGGCATGACCCACCTGAAAAATCACAAAAGCGAGATATTCAGACAGCTTTTTTTCGGCACCGTTTACGTTATGTCGCTTTCCTCGATACTGTATTTTGCCTATCGGGGCATCGGGCTTGAAGGTTCGAGCTACGGCGAGATCCTCAGCATGGGATTTTGTCAGTATATTTCAGCCGCGTATATGCCCACGCCCGGCGCGTCGGGTGCGCAGGAGGGCATTTTCAGGCTGTACTTCGGCAGCATGATGCCCGGCGCTTCGCTGCTCGCGGTCATGATGATATGGCGTTTCATGAGCTACTATCTCGGGCTTATCGTCGGCGCTGCGGCAAACCTTATCGGAAGAAGAAATGCAGAAAAAGAAAAACAGGAGAACATTGAAAATGAAAAAGAACAGGAACAAGAGCGTCGGCAGCTTTCTTCGTGAGGCGGTCGAAAAGCGGCTCAATGTCATAGAAGACCTTGCCTATCTTGCGGAAAACAGAAAGATGCTTTCGGGAGTGACCGACGGCAGCGTTATCACCACTGCCGATATCATGAGCAAGCTAAAAGAAGTAATACTGCTCCCCGGGCTGACCTCCGAGCAGTCGAAGGCTGTCCGCAGGTTCTACTATCCTTATAAAGTAAGCACGTTCACCCACCGCGAAATGCTTAACGCCACGGGGGAGTTCCATGCCGAATATCTTCCGGAGGAGATGTTTTTTGCGTTTATAGACCCGTATCTCAACAGCCACAAGCAGGCGGTCGGTCTGGAGAACAAATGTCTGTTCGACAAGCTGTTTCCCGGAATACGTCAGCCGAAGACCGTGGCGCTCAGAATGAACGGGATATGGCTTTCGCCCGACTGGGAGCCGATTACTCGCTCCGCGCTTACTGCCGAGCTTAACAGGCACAGCGAGGTATTCGCGAAGGAAGCCTATAATTCCTGCGGCGGACACGGAGTATTCCGCATAAGACCCGAGATCCCCGGCGAGACCGTCGGCGAGGTATTCGCAAGAAAGCTCCCGCAGATGAATGGCGATCTGATAATACAGCTTCCCGTCCGTCAGCACGAAGCGCTGGCAAAGCTCAATCCCTCTTCGGTGAACTGTTTCCGCGTGATAACACTGCTCACGCAGGAGGGCGTAAAGGTGCTTTCGAGTGCGCAGAAGTTCGGCGCGAGGGGCGCTTTTGCCGACAATTTGAAAAGCGGCGGATTTTTCTGCGGCATCGACAGCGAAGGAAAGCTGATGCGCGACGCCTACGGCTACAACAGCACGAAGAGTTTTCAGAGCGATCCCGAGACGGGGCTGGTATTTGAGGGGTATGAGATACCTTCTTACGGCAAGGCGATAGAGATGGTAAAGAAGGCGCACCCGATGCTGCCGTGTTTCCGTCTTATCTCGTGGGACATGACGATCGACGAGGACGGCGAGCCGGTGCTTATCGAAGCGAACCTCACAAACGGTTCGTTGGTAATGCACCAGCAGACGCACGGACCTTTGTTCGGGAAGGATACGAAAAAGATAGTGCGTGAAGCTCTAAAAGGGTCGAATTGCCCAAGATATAAAAAAGATAAAAGATAACAGATAAAAGATAAAAGATAAAAAACTAACCTCCGCGTCAGAAATAATCTTTCAGTCGGAGGATATTACGGGCGAACAATGCGCGACCCTACAATAATTTAATGAAGAGATGAGAATATGAAAGACGAAAGAAAAGCCATGAAAGAAGCGGTAAACAAAACGCTTTCTTCGATAAAGCCAATAAACAAACATTTCTGCATAATGGATTATCATGTTGATTACAATTTGAAGGGTATGCTTGCGGAAGGCGGAAATACCGTTCTCAGCGAGGTGCGGTATTTTCAAAAACATGTACACTCGCCGAGACTGCTGCCCAATCCGCTTGCGGGTCCCGGAGGCTGCTCGACGTTCAACGCCGTCACTCCCGAGGGGCAGATAATCATGGGGCGCAATTTTGATTACAAGATGTCGAAATGCATGGCGATGTGGACGCACCCCAAGGATGGCTACCGCAGTCTTGCGATGGTAAATCAGAACCATCTGATATACGCCGACATAAGGCGTTCCCGCCGACCGCTTCGGGCGCTGGGTGCTCCCTATCTCAGCATGGACGGCATTAACGAAAAGGGCTTGTGCGCCGCTATTTTAATGCTTATTACCAAGCCCACGCATCAGAATAACGGCAAGCCGCCCATAACCGTGAACGTCGCGCTCAGGGCGGTGCTTGATACCTGTGCCACCGCCGACGAAGCCGTCGAGCTTCTGCAAAGGCACGAAATGCACGATCTGCTCGGCGCCTGCTATCACTACCATTTCACCGACGCAGCGGGTATAAGCAATATCGTCGAGTACGTTGACGGCAAGATGTACGTTTACCGTCAGGCAGATCAGGGGTATAATCTCAAACTGACCAACTTCTTCCTTACGCCTTCGGGAACGTGCAGAGAAAAGGGTAGAGACCGCTTTGAACGTATCGACTGCGCCTTGAAGAAAAACGCGATAATGACCGAGCAGGAGGCTATGAAGCTCCTGGAGGAGTGCAAGGTGTATTTCCTATCGAAGTATAAGATCTACCATATCGGCACGCTGTGGAGCTCGGTATATAACTGCACCAAGAGGACTATGCTTTTAAGCACGGGTATGGATTTTTCCAAACAATATAAATTAGAACTTGACAAACCGATGAAGATCGTAAGAGTAAAATAACAGACATAATAAAAAATATAAACAGCAAGATCATCGGGAGGAGAAGATCGGAATGAAGATATACGAAAAAGCGGTAAATATGCTGATATTAAACGGCTTATTCGCTTACGGACATTTCAGCAAATTCAGATATCTGTTCAAGAGCAAACGCGCTCTGTCAAGCAGCAGAAATTTTCTGCTTAAACAGCTGAAATGCAGCAAAGACACCGAATACGGCAGAAAATACGATTTCGGCAGCATACACAGCATACGAGATTTTCAGAAAAAAGTACCGCTTTCGGATTACGATGATTACAAGCCCTACATAGACAGAATGATCGAAACAGGCGAGCAGGGACTTATCACCGGAAATAAAGTCGATTACTTCGCAAAGACCTCGGGAACTATCAAGGTCATGAAGATGATACCGATCGTCAAGAGCTCGTATACGCATTATCTGCGGTGCGCGGCGCTCATCACCTCCGAGCTTCACGATGAGATGAAGAAGAAATATAAAGGCATACAGTACGGCAGAGGCATGAACATCATCGAATGTGGCACCGAAGTCACGCCGGGCGGCATCAGAACGGGCTATATTTCGGGCTACGCCATCAAAAGCTCGCTTATGTTCCTGCCGTTCATTACCTGCCTGCCGAGAGAGGCTTTCGGCTGCGGCGACGACGTTGATATGAAATACATCAAGGCAAGATATGCGCTTCAGGACGGTGAAATGACCTACATGATGTCGGTGTTTCTTTCGGCGCTCACCGATCTTATGGCTTATATTACAGATAACAAGGATATGCTTATCCGCGACATACGGACGGGTACTATCGACAGCTCGGTCGCCATGCCGAAGAGTATGCGGAAGAAGCTGGAAAGGCGGCTTTCTCCCGAACCGAAACGCGCCGCCGAGATCAGTGCCGCATTTGCCGCGGGCGACAGCGCAGGGATAATCCCGAGACTGTGGAAGAGAATGACGCTGATTATCGGCATCGGCACGGGCGAATTTGCGCCGTTCGGCGAGAAGATGAAGTATTACGCGGGCGATGATATCCGTTTCAGCTATGCGATGTACGCGGCTTCCGAAGCGCTTTTGGCTACCACTATCGAGCTCGAAAACAAGGACTATATGCTTCTTCCCGACAGCGGCTTTTACGAGTTCATTCCCGAGGACGACGACGGCAGCGGAAAGCGTCCTCTGCTGATGAATCAGCTTGAGGTCGGCAAGAATTACGAGGTGATCGTTACCAACGAAGCGGGGCTTTACCGCTACCGCTTAAAGGACGTTATAAAGATAACGGGCTTTATCGGAAAGGCTCCCACGCTGAGATTTGCCTATCGCAAGGAGCAGGTGATAAACCTTGCAGGTCTGCACATGACAATGGAACACGCCTCCGAGTCGATACGTCTGCTTGAAAAGAAGATAGGCGTTCCGATAAGCGATTACAGCCTTTATGCCGACAACGACAATGTGCCCGGAAGAATAATGCTCTTTATAGAAACAGCCGTCGATCTTTCCGACGAGGTCAAGGTACGTTTGCCCGAGTATTATGATTCGATACTTTCTGAGGTAAACGTCGATTACGCGCATCTGCACGGCGAGTGCGGAGATATTGCCGATACCGCAGTATACGTCATGAAAAATGGCTCGTATCAGAAGATAAGAGATCAGAAGATAAAAAACGGGATCCCCGTAAATCAGATAAAGACTTTAAGAGTTATCAAGAATAAGGAACAGCTTATTTCGCTTATGAAAGCGATGTAATAATACAGGAAAGCGGGACAGACCATAATGGGAGAGGTATTTCTCGAAGCGAACGGGCTTTACAAGACTTACGGCAGCGGTCAGGGACAGGTCAGGGCTCTTAACGGAGTATCTATGCAGATATTCGACGGCGAGCTTATGGTGATACTCGGCAGCAGCGGCAGCGGCAAAAGCACGCTGCTCAATATGCTCGGCGGCATGGATAAGCCCGATAAGGGCAGCATAATGGTTGACGGACAAGACCTCTGCCGCCTGCGCGACAAGGGACTTACAAGGTACCGCAAGGAAAAGGTCGGTTTTGTTTTTCAGTCCTTTAACCTTATCACCGAGCTTTCGGCTTACGAAAATGTGTCGATGACCGCCGACAAAGCCGCCGACCCGCATATAGCCGAAAAAATGCTGGAGCTTGTCGGTCTCGGACATAAAAAGGACAAATATCCCACGCAGCTTTCGGGCGGCGAACAACAGCGTGTTTCTATCGCGAGGGCATTGGCGAAAAACGCAAAAATGCTGCTTTGCGACGAACCGACGGGAGCGCTCGATTACGAAACGGGCAAGCAGATTCTTATTGAGCTTGAAAAGCTGTCCCGCGTACACGGGCAGACCGTCGTTATCGTCACCCACACAAGAGAGATAGGAAGAATGGCTGACAGGGTTATCCATGTCAGAAACGGTAAGATAATCGAAACAGAGATCAACGAGGAGCCTATTCCTGCGGAAAGGATAGAGTGGTAACGGCATGATTTCCCTAATGATCCGCGCTCTGATAAAGAAATATTGGAAGCTCATGCTCTCTTCGATGATCGTTTCGGCGCTTGGCTGCGCTATCATTATCGGCATTTCGGGAACGCGGGAGTCTCTTGCCAGAACAATGAACAGGTACGTCAGGGAATACAGCTACCCCGACGCGGTTATCACCACCAACGTCAATAACAAGGATATTCTGGACGAGCTTGAAGCCGCCGACTGCGTTGAAAGCATTGTGGCACGAATGTTCGCGGACAGTACGTTCGTGCGAGCCGACGGCAGAATAATCTCCGTGCGGGCGTTTTCGTTTCGCGATGATGATTTTCAGCCGTTCTATTTCTGGAAACGTGTGCAGAACTATTCGGGGCTTGACGAGCTTTACATGGAGGTCGGCTTTGCAGAGGACAACGGGATAAAGGTTGGCGACATCATAAAATTCCGTATCGGGGAAGACGAGCGCGAATTTTTCATCTCGGCGCTTATCTCCATGCCCGAAACGATCGTTGCGCAGCCCACCGAAGAAGCAAAGGTGAGCAATTCGGATTTCGGATTTGTCTACGGCTCGGAGAAGATACTCCGCAACGAGATCAATCAGGCAAATATCGACGCTAAGGAAGAATTAAACAGGCAGATAGATAAGCTCAAGGACGCTGAAAAGACCGCCGAAAAGCAGTATGATTACGCCGAGCAGAGCATTAAGGACGCAAAGGATAATCTGGACTCCGATAAGAAATCCTACGAAAGCCGAAAGTCCGAACGCACCGAAAGGCTCAAAGAGCTTGAACAGGAAAAGGAAAACATCGGTAAAGAACGTCTGGAGCTTGCCGACAGCAGAACGGCTTTGCAGAAAAAGCGCGATAACGCAGGAACGCAGCTCGCCGAATATGAAAAGCAGCTCGCAGAGCTGGAGGAGACCCGCAAGGAGCTGAAAAGCCAGCGCGAGGAGTTTTTTAATGACAGCGGAACAGGCTCGCACACAAGCACGGCGCTCCTTGAACTGCGTGAACGTCAGCTGATAGAGGAATTTGCAAGGGTCAAGGACGGCATAGACAGCGTAAGAGTGCAGATCTCCGCGACAGAGCAGGGCTTTCTCGATATTGAGGAAAGCGAAAAGGCACTCGATGAAAAAGCTGCCAAAACAGATGAATATATCGAAAAGATAAATAAGGAGCTTGAAGAGGACAAGGAAAATCTGAAAAGCTCCGAGACCGAAATTGAGGACAACGAGAAAAAGCTCTCCGACACCTGGGACGATACAAAAATGCGCCTTGCCGATACCCGCAGGGAGATCGAAAAGATGCAGAACGAGCTTAACAAGTTCAAGGGCTATGATTATCTCTGCGACCAGCTGCTTATCAAATTCAAGGACGGCTGCGACAACGAGGAATCGCTCAAAGAGGTCGAGGCGCTGCTTGAAAAGAACAGCGGCGTAAGCATAAAAAGCAGCTACACCTATGAGGATTCGTCGGTCAAGCAGCGTATCGACATAAACGTGCAGCCTATCGACCAGATGTCGAAATTCATGCCCGTCGTGTTCTTTGCTATAACACTTGTTGTTGTGTTCCTGTTCATGTCGCTGATGATAAAGCAGAGCAGGCGGCAGATAGGCATAATCAGAGCGCTGGGCTTTACGGTCGGCAAGGTAAGGATAATATTCTGCGTTATAAATCTGCTTTCGTCGGTGACGGCGGTGTTTGTCGGCGTGGGTATAGGCATGGCGGTAATACGGTATGCGGGCGGTTATTTCAAGCGATTTTTCGCGCTGCCGTTCTATGATTATATTGTCGAGCCGTCAACCGTCGTGCTTGCTGCGCTGTTTACGATAATTACCGGACAGCTTGCAACGCTAATGGGTACGACCGTGATCGGAAAGATACTCCCTTCCGAAGCGATGAGCCGCCCCGCTCCCGCAAGCAGCAAAATGCCGAAGCTCTTGCAGGCGGCAACGAGTCTGCTTTCGCCGCTCGGAAAATTCTGCATAACCTCGCTGCTGAGAAACAAAGCGCGTTTCGCGTTCTCGGTGATCTGCATATCGTCGTCGGTAATGATGATCTTTTCGGCATACGCCTTTATCACCTCGAAAAACTATATGCTTCACGAATATTATGATCTCAGGTCGCATTACGACAGCCAGATATTTTTCTCGAAAAAGCCCGACAGGTATTTGCTGAATCAGTTTAAGCTGCGCGACTATCTTTCCGACGTAAACGAGCTTTATTATTACAACTGCGATATATCAGCGAACGGGAACAGCCGTTCCACGCTCGTAAACGCGATGTCTCCCGATTGCGAGCTGATAAGCATTTACGACGAGCAGGGTGATCTGCTGAAAATACCCGACAAGGGGATAGTCCTCGAAAAGCACCTCGCCGATGAGCTTGGCGTGAAAAAGGGCGACAAGGTAGAGGTTGACGGTCACGAGCTGACAATAAGCGACATATCGTTCCAGTCGTTCACCCGTTCGCAGTTCATTTCGATAGAGCAGTCGGAAGAGCTTGGCGACGCGAAATTCTGGTGCGTGCTGTGCAACATCGCCAAAGAGGACGAGCAATATCTTACGGAATACCTTATCAACCGCGACGACTACGTTTTCAACCTGTTTACGAGCGTTTTGCGGGCGGGCGATGAAAAGACCTTCGCCACCTACGACGCTATTGCATGGATAATCATTGGCTTTGCGGTAGTGATCGGACTGATAATCATTATCAACACGACTAACACGAACCTGCTTGAACAGAAAAAAGAGCTTTGCGTGTTGAGAACGCTGGGCTTTCAGCATTCCGAGCTTTCGCGGCAATGGTTTGTGCAGTCGCTGCTGCAATTTGTATTTTCGTGTGTGATAGGGCTTGCGGCGGGCGGTTATATTGCGAGGGTCGCTTTGCAGAATCTAAGCTCCGATACGAGAGAGTATACATACGCTAACGGCATAAGGGAATATATTCTTACGGCGGCTATGGTGCTGGCGTTCATTGTTGTGAGCCATGTTGTTGCTATGGAATCACTGAAAAAGTGGGATATTGTGGAAACAGTCAAGGAAAAAGAATAATACAAAGAAAAGCGGATCTCGCAGGAAGTTTTCTGCGGGACCGCTTTTTTGAGCAAGGCAGAAAACACAAAGTGAGGGCAGTATATATCCTATCCTATCTTCTGATTTAAAAAGCAGGTGAACCTATGAGCCGAAAAAAAGAAAATAAGACCAAACCCGTTAAAAAATCAAAACACTCGGTGCGTAAAGCGATCGGTCGGTTTATTTGCCGCTTTTTCGGTAAGGCACGGTGGTTCCTGCTCGCACAGGTCGTCATTATCCTGCTGGTCGTGCTGCTCGAAATTTTCGGCTCCGACGACAATCAAGCCGCTACCATGACATACAATTTATTCGGTGATAAGTTTCCGCTGTCCGGGATAAATTCGTCGTCGGTAAATCATGACGGTCAGGCGATTATCCGCCTTGAAAGAAAAGGCATTAATTTGGCGGCGCTTGTAAATATCGGAAATGGCGAGCAGGAATTTTGCCATTACTATTTGGTAGACTGTGATGAAAAAAAATATACGCTGTCAAAATATGTTTACGCAGATGACGGAAGGCTCTATGCCAGTATCATAGATTTTGCTGATGAAGAAGAATCAATGAATCTGCTGAGGGAGCGTATAGTCCGCCTGAATGACGATTTTACGGTAGACAGGGAATACTGCACTATCAATTACGATCAGCATGAGGGGCTTCAGTTATCAAAGCTGAGTCAGCTCTGCTGTACGGAAGGAAAGATCACCTTTGCCTGCATTGAACGCAATGAAACGCGGCTGTACTCTATCGACCCCGAAACGGACTCGCTCACCATAAGCGATCCTTACCCCACCGACACCGACGGAACATTCACATTTGAGGTGCTGCCGCTTTCCGATTCGTTTATTTTCATGCGCAGCGACGGCAGCGTTTACCGCACGCGCTTCGGCGAACCTCTCGGTGAGAGCATTTTCCGCTTTGAGGAACACCCCGAAAATAACGGCGGCTTTTTCAAATACGCCGCAGTCGTCGGCGGCAAGCTGTATCTGTACAGATTTTACGGCAAGGGTGCTGTCTATACGCTTGAAAACGGCACGCTTACCGAAGTGCTGAACGTCCGCACTATTGCGGGCAGCGAAAATTCATCAAAGGTGCTTGCGCTGGCAGGCTGCCGTCCCGAAGGCTGCGAAAACGAGGTGCTTGTCATTACACTTGACGACAGGATCATCACCTTTGACGGCAGCGGCACAAAGGACGTAAATATAACCATATCGGTAAGAAACGGATTTTGGTGGTACGTTGAGAAAATGCTCTGGTACATTTTCGCCTTCTGCATGGCTGGTGTGGTGATAAATATTATCATACGGAAGAAAACTCTGCTGTACAAGCAGATAGCCATGACCCTGCCCGTTTTGCTGATACCCGCGCTTGCAATAGTTATCAGTTTTTACTTCGATATGGAGGAGGATAATACCGACAAGACCGAAAAGGAGTTAGACCTTGTGTGCCGCATTGGTATCTCCGCGCTTGAAGGCTATGATTTTACAGGGCTTGACCGCGTGGGCGCTGATACCGGCGCAGCTGTCAGCAAACTTCACAGCAAGCTGGAGTCCTTTGACCCGGACAAGACCAAATATATCTTTTTGGTGGTAAAGCGCATAGACGAGGGTAACGCGGTGGTACTCGACCGCACCGACAAGACTGTTATGCCGCTGTACTTTACCGAAGAGCTTGTGTCCCACAAGGAGATCATGGAGAATATCGGCGGCAGCGGAAATTATCTTTTCAAGGAGATACAGAATTTCATGTCCGATGAAGCGACATACAGCAAGATATATGCGCTCGGCAAACTGGACACTGCGAACGGTGAGTATTATCTTAAAGTCGAGACAAACAGCTGGAGCTTATGGTCTTTACGATACGATATTTTCATAAAAACGCTGATCTATATACTGATAATATTCGCCGCGCTGACCGCAGTAACGGTGATAAGCTCGATATACATAACGCGAACTATAAAGAAAGCCACAAAGGCGGTCGAAAAAATTTCGGGCGGCGATCTTTCGGCGCGTGTAAGTTACCGCTCGAAGGACGAGCTGGGCGAGATATGCTCGCAGGTAAACGGCATGGCGCAGAGCCTTGAAACGCTTTTCGACGAAAAGGACAAGACCGAGCGTTTCTATTACAAGTTCGTTCCCGAAAAGTTCCGCGAGCTGCTCGGCAAGGACAGCTTTACCGATCTTGCTTTGGGCGACGCAAGCAGCCGCGAGCTTACGGTGCTGTTTTTCGACATACGCGCCTTTTCGATAAATTCCGAGATAATGACCGCGAAAGAGAATTTTGAGTTCGTAAACGTGATATACGGCAAGGCGGGGCCCATTGTGCGCAGTCACGGCGGGTTTATTGATAAATATATCGGCGACGCGGTAATGGCGCTTTTCGAGAACGCCGACGACGCGGTTATGTGCGGGATAGAGCTTTACCATGCGATAGTTTTAGACCGTTCGACCGCCGAAACGATACACATTAGCGATCTGAATATCGGTATAGGCATTCATTCGGGTATGGCGCGAATAGGCATTGTCGGCGAGAGCGAGCGGCTTTCGGGTACGGTAATATCCGACACGGTGAATCTAAGCTCGCGGCTTGAAACGCTTACAAAGCAATACAAGACGGCAATGCTTATCTCAAAGGACACCGTTGACCGCATGACCGACCCCGATTCGCTGGGGCTTAGGTATCTCGGCATAGTGCAGGTAGCGGGGGTAAACGAGGTCAAGGCGGTTTACGAGGTGCTGGATTGTCTGCCCGATAAGGAAAAGAAACGCCGTTCGGATAATTCCTTAGAGCTGCGCGAGGCGGTAAGGCTGTTTCATCTCGGGCGGCGTACCGAAGCCGTGAAGATACTTAAAAATCTTTCGGCGGCGGGGAAGAATGACTATGTGACCGATATGTATCTTAATTATATTTCGGGAATGTCGGATAAGGATAAGGGGAATGTGTTCAGGTTTGTGAAGAAGTAAGCAAGGCGAAAGCTATATTATACTATTTCACTGTCAAATCGTGGACAAGATTGACGGAAATTATCTTTAGAAAACGTTCATTTACGGGCGGGAGCAAGCCCCCGTCCTACACCTTGTAAAACTTAAGTTGTGGGTAGTGCATTCCCAATGTCTAAAATAAATATCGTTCACTATGAACTGACAAATTTATAAAAATGAAGCATAACAACAAAAATAATAATTTTCAGGAGAGTGAAGTATGCGTAAAACAAATACTAAACACAATTTTCATGACGGCAGCCGTAAACACTTCGCTTTAACAGCAGCGGCTTTATTGGCGGTAAGCCTGTTCAGCGGCTGCGGCGAAAATGCCGCCGATAATGCACCGCCGTCAAACGCTGCGGCGGAAACCACCGCCGCACAGGCAGCAACAGATAATACGGATGCCGCCACGACAACCGCAGCAGAAAGCGAAGCGCCGTCCGCAGATGTATCAGCCGCGACGGAAAAAACACCCGAAAGCGCTCCTGCTGATAACGCCGAAAAAACCGACGCGGAGAAAGCCGCAGAGATCGTTCTCAATAACGAGGCTCTCTGGCTCGACCCCGTGAACGACAGTCTGTCTGATATGCCAAGAAACCCCGATTTGACAAACAGAGAACACGGCGTTTGCTGGTTTGAGGATCTTGATTTCGACGGAACACCCGAATTTATTATCGGCGGCTGGAATCCCGGCTGGCAGTTCGGCGAAGGATATGTGCTTTTCAGGCTCAATTTAGATTCCGGAACTATGGAACAGATATATAATGAGAAAAACAGCAACTTCAGCAGCGACGAATATCCGTTCATATACGATTCGGTCAGTGCATTTTCGGACTATACCGACGATACGTTTTATCCCGGTCTGACCGGAGCCTGCGGCGCTGATGTGGTGTCGGACGGAGAAGGCAATTACAAATATGTCATTCCGATGCCTTCGGAATCGCCAAACGGCGGGTACTTCCTTAACGATCTTTCCGTCGGCGAACATACGTTTAACGAAAGCAGGGTAGGAGGTTATTCGTGCGGTATCGGCGATGACGTAAAATACTATACCTCAGACGGAGAGATCGAAAAAGATGAATTGACCACGCTCGTCAATGACTATTACAGCGGTTTTGTAAGATGTCTCCCTCACATAGGCGCAATACCGTGTACAAGTTTAATGAGCGACAAGGATCAGGCGTGGTTCGAAGCGGGCGCTGATTCCTATACCAGCCCCGAACGGAACAATAAGTTTATTTCAACATGGTACGACGGAATGACCCGCGAAGAAAAGCTCGCGGCTCTTACCGATTCGTATAACGCTTATTCGCTTGAATTTAACGGCAGCTGGTCAGTAACTCTGCGAAAGTTCTTTTACGATGTTGATAACGGCGAGAAAACATGGTTCCACGAATACGATTTCTGAACCAATGCACGGGGAGGGAACGACCCGTAAACCCGAACATGATCTGCCGCTCCCATATTTTTTCGATATATCAACAATCGGGTGTTGACAAAAGGAAAAATTTGCGGTATAATAATTATGTATAGGACGCTTACTTACGTCCTTTTTCACCACATATCTATTTTCATGAGAGGAGTATATTTTAATGGCAAGTTTAACCAAGAACCCCAACGTAAATGCGTGGGTCGATGAAATGATCGCCCTTACCACCCCTGATAAGGTAGTATGGATCGACGGCAGCGACGAACAGCTTGAGGCTCTCCGTCAGGAGGCTCTTTCTACCGGCGAAATGGTAAAGATGAACGAGGAACTCTACCCCGGCTGTCTCTATCACCGCACCAAGCCCAACGACGTTGCCCGTGTTGAGGACAGAACCTTTATCTGCTCCAACAAGAAGGAGGACGCGGGCCCGACCAACAACTGGATGGATCCCAACGAAATGTGGGCTATGCTCGAACCCATGTACAAGGGCGTTATGAAGGGCAGAACCATGTACGTTATCCCCTATTCTATGGGACCTATCGGCTCGCCCCTCGCTAAGGTGGGCGTTGAGTTGACCGACTCTATCTATGTTGTTCTGAACATGGACATCATGACCCGCGTAGGCACAAGAGCTTTCGAAAACCTCGGCGATGTTTCCGACGACTTTGTTCGCGGTCTGCACTCCAAGGCTGACGTTGACCCCGACAAGAGATACATCGTTCAGTTCCCCGAGAAGAACACTATCTGCTCGATCAACTCCGCTTACGGCGGAAACGTACTGCTCGGCAAGAAGTGCTTTGCTCTCAGAATCGCTTCGTTCCAGGGCAAGAACGAGGGCTGGATGGCTGAACATATGCTTATCTTAGGCGTTCAGAAGCCCGACGGCGACGTTAAGTACATCACCGCCGCTTTCCCGTCTGCCTGCGGCAAGACCAACCTTGCGATGCTTATCCCGCCCGAGGGCTACACCAAGCAGGGCTACAAGGTATTCACCGTCGGCGACGACATCGCATGGATGAAGCAGGGCGAGGACGGCAGACTTTATGCTATCAACCCCGAGAACGGCTTCTTCGGCGTTGCTCCCGGAACCAACGCAAAGAGCAACTACAACGCTCTTGCTTCCACCAAGAAGAACGCTATCTTCACGAACGTTGCTATCAACCTCGACAATATGACTCCCTGGTGGGAGGGTCTCGACAAGAATCCTCCTGTAAATGCTGAGGAGTGGAAGGGCGCTCATGTAAACGGACCCGAGTATATCGCTTCCGGCGAAAAGCTCGCTCATCCGAACAGCCGTTTCACTGCTCCCGCAGAGAACTGCCCCTGCATCAGCCCCGAGTTCAACAACCCGAAGGGCGTGCCGGTTTCCGCTATAATCTTCGGCGGCAGACGTGCAAAGACCACTCCGCTGGTATATCAGTCCTTTGACTGGACTCACGGCACCTACATCGGCTCCGCTGTATCGTCCGAGACTACTGCTGCTGCTACCGGCGCTGTTGGCGTACTCCGTCACGACCCGATGGCGATGAAGCCCTTCATCGGCTACAACGTTGGCGACTACTGGAACCACTGGCTCGAAATGGGCGAAAAGCTCGGCGACAAGGCTCCCAAGATCTTCAACGTTAACTGGTTCAAGAAGGACGACAACGGCGACTTCATGTGGCCCGGCTTCGGCGACAATATGCGCGTTCTTGACTGGATCATCAAGCGCTGCGAGGGTACAGTAGGCGCTAAGGAAACTCCTATCGGCTACGTTCCCAATCCGGAAGACCTGAACCTTGAAGGTCTCGACATGAGCGCTGCTCAGGTAGACGCTCTGCTCGCGGTTGACAAGGATCTGTGGGCTGACGAGATCAAGGAAATGCGCCGTTACTACGACGAGGACATCGCTGCCAAGGGCGGCAAGATCCCCGCGGCTCTCTACGGCGAGCTTGACAAGCTGGAGAAGAGATTCAACGGCTGATCTGCGGATTTCGTTAGATTTTCTGTATAAATAATAAGACGGACGGTGCTTTCGGCATCGTCCGTTTTTGATTGACAAAACGGCGTATTTGTGTTATAATATATGTATAGGAAACGTATTTGTAACCTTCTGTGAAAGGAGAATTTATCATGGGATATGCTGCGGATAAGTCCGTTTTGGACGGGATAATTGAGGTTCTTAAATCGTTAAATGACAAACAGCTCAGAGATGTTCGGGATTATGTAAATGACGTTGCTTCGGAGCCTGATTACAGTGACGGCTTTTATCACCCGCTTACTAAGGAGGAGTTCCTGAAGCGCGTTGACGAGGGGCTTGATGATTTCAGAAACGGGCGCTATGAGGATTCGGACATTGTTATCGAAAGGCTCAGGAAGGAGTTCGGATTTTGAAAAAATATCGGGTAAGTTTTTCTGCAAAAGCACAAGACGATCTCCGCCGCTGTGTGGACTATCTAAAAAATGAAAAACATAATCCGTATGCGGCAAGAAATGTTTTTAATGATTGCAATGATTCCAAGAAAAAACTGTCATATTTGGCTGACAGTTTGCCGGTTCCGGACGACCCGGAGCTTAAAAAGCGTGGTCTGAAAAGAATGAACTTCATGAAACATGATTATTTTATGCTGTTTGCCATTGACGGCGATACCGTCGTTATAACGAACATTTTCCACGCGGGCGAGGATTACGAGAACAAGCTGTAAAACATAACGGACGGTGCTTTGCGCATCGTCCGTTTTTTGCTATTTGGCTTTATTATTTTTCATGACCGCTTAAGTAGAATTCAACGTGGTCAAACTCGTCCGGCTCACGGAACATCGTAAAGTTATGGGACACAGTTTCGCCAGGTTGCAGTGAACCACCTTCATTAGTATAGGTAGAACTGTCGTAATCAACCGGCTTACCTTTATCATCAATAAATAAAAGGCATCCTTTGGGATAATATACGGGAACATCTCCGTTATTTGTTACTTCTATTGTTCCACGCCTTGTATCCATATCGAGATCAATCTTGGCGTTCAGTTTTTTTAGATCAACCGCATTATATTCAGGGATACTGTAATTCGGGGTCAATTCAACTGATGCTACGCCCAAAACATCACTAAAATCTATAAATGCGATAGAGGTATCTCCGGGTGCAATTATCGTTTCGCCATATAAATTTACATGAGCCTCGCCAATAGTATTCCCGGCACTATCCTTCGCAATTCCACTAGGAGAATATTTGATTGCTTTGCTGGAATTATTTGTTATAATAATAAAATCGTATGTACTCTTGGTTCCTTCGTACACATATTCCTTGACAGAAATTTTAGATATGTCGTCTTCTGTAATTTCAACTTTTTCCGATTCTTCTTTTTTTGAAATATTAATCTCGACATTCCCCGCCTGAGTAATGGCTTCGGTGGTTACTTCCTCAGCCGCAGTAGTTTCTGCCGCCGTTGTTGTTTCCGCAGGTTCTGCTGCTTTTTCATCGGCTGATGCAGCGGGGGCGGTTTCGGTCTCGGCAGCTGCCGTTGTTGTCGTTTCCTGCGGTGCAGGGGATTCGGAAGCAGCACTATCGCTGCCGCCGCAGGCAGTCAGCAAAATTGCCGCTATACCTATTATTACAGCTTTTCTCATTAGTATAACCTCCATAAAACAAAATAGGACAAATCTTCAAGTTTTAAGTATATAATATGACTGTCCGTCATATATTATATCATATTATGGACTGCTTGTCAAGTTTTATATGATAAAATTTACTAATAGGAAAGTCAGAGGTATTTGTTATGTTTGATTTGGGAATTAAATTGCGCGAACTGCGGATAAAAAAGAAATGGACACAAAAAAGAGTAGCCAATTGGCTGAATGTTACGGAATCTGCGATATGCAAGTATGAAAGCAATTTGTCCGTCCCGTCAATAGACGTTCTCCGCTCCTACGCCGCCCTGTTCAACGTCTCAATGGACGAGCTTCTCGGCATGGAGCATAAAGGTACGCTGACGCTTCACGGGCTGACCGACGAGCAGGCGGATATTCTCCGTGCGCTCGGCGATACATTTCGAGGGGCGGTGATCGACCGTGCGGCTTACGAGGTCATCGGCAGAGCGGCTGTCGAAATAGCAAGAAAAAAATAACGGACGGTGCCAAAAAACACCGTCCGTTTTTCGTGTCCGCACACGGCAGGACAGCCGCATACGCAGAGGAAAGACACGCGTTTAAAGTCCGGCTTGCAAGCCCGTGCTTTTTCGCGGACGCGGCAGGGTCTTTCCTCCGCATATACGGCTGTCCGCCCTTGGAGGGGATTTAGCCGCGGGCTTCGATAAGCTCCTGTTCCTTGAAGAACAGCGAGATGCACCATATCGCGCTGATGCCCACCAGCACATAGATTATACGGCTTATGATAGCCGCCTGCCCGCCGAACATGAAGGCGACAAGGTCAAAACGGAATATACCCAGCAGACCCCAGTTCACGCCCCCGACTATCAGCAGCAGCAATGCAATTCTGTCAAGCATTTTTGTTCACCTGCCTTTTCTTGCTGAACTTAGTATTGACGGTTTTGAGGGCGTTATGCAGGTAAAATATTGATTTAAAAAAATGCGGCAGCTATACTGTTATTATCCGGCGAAATAAATGAAAAATTTCTGAGAATTTACGCAAATCATTTGACATTTTCAGCTTTTTCTACTATAATATATAATTAGGGATTAGAATATGAAAAGGTGGATATACTCACATTTGTTTCAAGCTCACCCTTAGATTCGTGCAGGAATAAAATTTATCAAGGCGAATGCAGAGAAATTTGATTTATGTGCGGATAAAAGGGTGAGGTTGGAACAGATGTGAGTATATACCGCAAAGGAAAGGTAAAAAGGTTTTTTATTATGGCAGACAGAAGGTACAGTAACAGCCGCAGCGGCAGCGGCGGGGATATTTACGGCGAGATGTACGACCGTGAGCTTGAAAAAAATCAGCGCATGGCGGAAAGAAGCCGCAGATCCGAAAAGCCGGACTTCGATGCCGGAGACGAACGCCGCAGACAGAACTACCGCAGCGAGCAATACGGCGGCAGACAGCAGCCGCGCCGACAGTCGGGCATGGACGGGCAGGAAAAGCGCCCGGATTTTCGTCTTGGTAACGGCGGATTCACGGGCTATGACAGCGGAAGCAGCGAACCGCGCTCCTCTTCGCGCAGAGAGCCTGAACGCCGCAGCAGAAGTAATTATAGCGGCGATAACGGCTATGGCGGTTATGACAACTATGACAATTATTCCCGTCAGGGGCGCGGCGAACAGGAACGCCGCAGCAGAAGTAATTACAGCGGTGATAACGGCTATGACGGTTATGACAGCTATGACAATTATTCCCGTCAGGGACGCGGCGAACAGGAGCGCCGCACTCAGAGCAGCTATGATGATTATTCAGACTCAGGCTCTGGATATGACCAGTCGCCGATAATCGGGCGCGGCGGACAGGATTATCAGCATGATTATCAGCAGGACTACCGTTCCCAAAGCGCCTCTTACAGCTACACGGGCGCGGGCGGAGGGTCTTCGCGGTCGGGGCGCGGCGGCGATGAAGATTACCGTCCGCAGAGTATGTACAATTACGCCGCCGACAGCCGCGAACCAAGAAGCTCGTCGCGGAGCGGTGAGCATCGGCATCACAGCCACAGTCACAGTCAAAGCCGCAGCTTCGACGACGGACACAGCCGCGTTAAGCGTTACGCAGAGGAAGCGGAGCATAAACACGGCAACAAGCAGCTCGCGTTCGGCAGATACGACCACGACAGCGAAAAGCTCAATGAGGTAAAAACGTTTTCGTTCGGCTCGTTTATTAAGATATTGTTCGTGATCATAGTCATAGTGGCGCTGCTTTTGCAGGTGCTTATCGTCAGGTACATAAGCATGGTAAAATCGGTTCCGACAGGCAGGCGAACCGTAACGGCGGCGGAGCTTTCGGACAGCAAGGTGACAAATGTGCTGATAATCGGAAGCGACAATCGCGGCACCGACGACGAAGATCACACCGGGCGCACCGATTCGATGATCCTGGCAAGCATCAACAGCCGCAGCAAGGAGGTCACGCTCACCTCGATAATGCGCGACAGCTATGTGGATATTCCCGGGCGCGGCTGGGGCAAGCTCAATTCGGCGTATGCCTACGGCGGCGCGGAGCTGGTTCTTGATACCGTGCAGCAGAATTTCGGGATACAGATTGACAAGTATGTTTTCGTTGATTTTTTTTCGTTCATAACCATTATCGACGCGGCGGGCGGCATTAATCTCAGCATTACCGACGAGGAAGCGCAGGGCATGGAGCCGCCGCTTGCAGAGCAGAACAAGTATCTGAAAAACGCGAAAGGCACCGATTATCTCCAGGGCGGCGGACAGGATATTCAGATGAACGGCAATCAGGCGCTTGCCTACGCGAGACTGCGTTATGTCGGCAATGCGGATTTCGAGCGCACCGACCGTCAGCGCATAGTGATAAACAAGCTGCTTGAAAAGGCGAAAACGCTCAGTCCGCTGGAGCTTGATAATTTCCTTAAAATCTCCTGCCGTGAGCTTACCACGAATATGTCCGGCAGCGAGATGTACTTTTTCTTCTATAAGCTGATGTTTTCGATGACGTATTCACGCGGGGAAATGCGTTTACCGCCCGACGGTACTTACATTTACGGCGACCATGAAGGTCTCAGTACGCTTGATCTTGATTTTGAAGCCTGCAAGAATGCGTTAAGGGCGCAGTTATACAAGTAAAAAATATCTCCCGGAGCTTTTGCAGCTCCGGGAGTTTTTTATACTATGATCTATAAATGAGCAATGCCGTCAATTTGCACAAATTAAGAATATCACGAGGCTTGTAGGGCGGCTGCGGCATCAACTTGTTGATGCAAACTTGTTGGCATTAACTTTGTTAATGCAGTCATTGCCCCCGCCGCCCCGATGTATGGACTTTATCTAACAATGATTATTTATGCAGTTTGCTGAAAAGCGCTCATTTATAGCTATAATAATGAGCAATTTAGCTTTGTAGGGGCGCACCTATGTGTGCGCCCGTTCGGGTAGGCAATGCGATATTTGCGGGCGCACACGCAGATGCGCCCCTACATATTTCACAAATTTCATCATGGCAGTTCCTAATTTTGGAAAATCAAGTTCCGCATTCATTGCGACGACTTCACGCAGCCCGCGACCGCCTTCTGCAACAGGATAAGGTCGTCAATGTCGGTATCGCCGTCGCCGTCAACGTCTGCGGCTTCCATGTCGCCGCTGTCCGTCTTCCAGCCTGCCGCGATCTTCTGCATGATAACGAGGTCTTCAAGGTCTGTCGTGCCGCTGCCGTCTATGTCGCCGCTGCCCATATCGTCGAGCGCCTTGAAGGCTATCCCCCTGTACTCGGCATAGCTTTCGGCTCTGCTGCCCCTGAATCCGTAAATTGTAAAGCCTTCCAGAATCGTTCTTTCGGCGGTTCCGTCAACGTATCCGAAGGCATAAATGCCGATCTCTCTTACCTCCGCCGGAATCGTTACCCACTTTAAGGACGGACAATTAGTAAATACCGAGTTCCTGAACTCATTAACACCGGTGCTTATATCAACATAGCTAAGAGCCGTGCAGCCCGTGAAAGCCCCCGCCCCGACTGTGGCGACGCTTCCGATCTTTACCGATTTAAGCGCCTTGCATTCGGCAAAAGCGTTCGTGTCAAGCGTGTCAACGCTGTCAGGAATGGTAACGCTCGTCAGCGAATTGCATCTCTTGAAAGCGTTTCTGCTTATCAAGGCAACGCCGTTCATCACGGGGACTTCCTTTAGCGCAGAGCAGTCGCAGAAACAGCCCTCGCCGATACTCGTTACGCTGTCGTTTACTGTAACTTTTTCGATAGCCGTGCAGTTTTCGAACGCATATTTGCCGATGTAGGTAACGCCCTGCCCGATAATAACGGTATTTATTTTATCTTTATAGCCGAACCAGGGAGCCTCGATAGGGTTAGCCATTGTCGATAAATAGTCGTTCATCGCCCCCGTACCGCTGATCGTCAGCGTGCCGCTTTCACGGAGCCGCCATGTCAGGTCGTCGCCGCAGGAGCCGCTTGCGATAACTTCGTCTTCGGTGATAGGCGGCAGCTCGACATTTGTGCTTTCGCTGAAAAGCGCCGCGCCGTCCGTGTTATCTGCGAACGCGCCGAAAGCTCCCGCGCCGCCCATAGCCATGACTGCGGCAATTGCGCCGCTTATTAGTCTTTTGTACTTTTTCATTTTTCTGTTTCTCCTTAAATGCACAATGCTGATTTTTTTACTTTGATTAAACAATTTGTGAATGAGGGGCGGGGGGTTGCTCACAAATCTTTACGGTTACAAAATGCCAAATTGTAGGGGTACACCTGTGTGTGCGCCCGTGAATCGCCCCACCGTTGCGATTTCGGGACATTCGCGCAATTCATTTGCTTCCGTACAGTCTTGCAGAGCTATTCAATTCTGCGTTTTGTCAGATTTTCTTGAAATTGCCGATTTTAATTTTGAACTTAACGGTTTCTCTTTACCGTTAATTTGCGAATGCCCCCCACACCCCCTTCCTAAGACTTTTGGTTTGCCTTTTTGCGTGTTTATTTAATAGAGCTTATTATATATCGGCAGGAATATCAGCGAATTTACCGAATCCATATCAAAAGCACTCGTTCCCGCCTTGAGAAAGCTCGTTACAACTATGCACATCACAAGCAGATTTGCCAATGCGCATACCAGCCCCAGCATAACTCCCGCACAACGGTCGCCGTTGCTTTCCGCCTTCTTCTTCATATCGAATCCGAAAAGCGAGAACACCAGTACCAGTATGAGCTGCATAAGCGCGAATATCAGCCCGAAAAGCACCGCCTCCGCTATCGCTGTGATGAACGGCGCGGCATAGTTTTCTTCAATATAATCTGCCGCCGATTCGGGCGATTCCACCACCTGACGGACTGTCTTTGCAAGCTCGTCGTTTGTCATTGCGCCGCTGCGCAGAGCCTCTGCGATCTGCGGAGCCTGTTCTTTCAGCGCCCTTGCCGCCTGCTCGGGCAGCTGATCGCTGAATTTCTCCGCAAGCTCACGCGCCCTGTTCGCGTCTATGCCGTATTCTTCGGCAGCCTGCCGCACCGCCTGTATCTTGTTTTCGTCCGTCTGCGAGAGTATCTCGCGCACATAGTCCTCATCGAGCGCCACACCCTGCGCTTCAAGCGAATTTTTCGCCGCCGTAACGGGGTCGAAGCTCTTTGTCACCCTTACGCACACCTGCCGGGTCTTATCCTTGAGCAGTTCGTCATAGACCTTCGGAGCCAGCATTCCCGAGCCGACATACGCGATAAGAGCCGAAATGCCAAGCGCCGCGAGCGCAAGCAGCCGCCTTTTGAAGCCCTGTCTGAATCCCGCAAGCACCGGCAACAGCACCGCCGCAATGGCGATAATATCAAGCACCAGTCCCGCCGCTGTCAGCATATCCATAATATCAGTCCTCCCATACGCCTTCGGTGTTTGAGATGAAGCAGGTAAGCTCCTCCGCCATTTCGTACTGCTCGGGAATGCGTGGGTGTCCCGGCGTGGCAGCGCCCGTGCGGGTGAAGCGGAAGTGTACTATGCGGCTGTCGGCAAGCTCGCTGACTATCTCGTCAAGGGCATCGTCCCAGCCGCTGTCATGGCGCAGCACCGTAAGCGTTAAGATAATGAACGCCTTCGGATATTTCTCGCGCAGACTGCGTACAATGCGCTTGTAGCCGTCTTTCCAGTATTCGCGGAACTTCGGTTCGCCGATAAAATTCTCGGTGCCTGTCTCATATTCCCATTTCTCGTTGTGCTGATCGTTCTGACCTATCGCCACTATCACGACATGGGGAGTATATTTCGAGAAATCCCATTCGGTAAAGCCGCCCTCCGCTTCGGGGAAGTAGCACACCTTGTCGTAGGCGGTTTCCATGCCGATGTAGTCGGGCGCGTGGTACCAGCCCGTGCGGTCGTAAACGGCGATACCGCCCTGTGCGATGTTGTTTATTGCCGCACCAAGATTGCGTGCGGTTATCATCGGGAAGGCATACCATGCGTTATCATAAATGCCCTCGTGCAGTATGGGGTCAACGGTCGCGGTATGCTCGACCGCTTCGGTAACGGCTCCGGCTGAAACGCTGTCGCCGTAGCATTCTATGCGGCGTTTCGGCAGCGGGTCGGCGGGAAGAAGCTCCGCGCCGTCGTTCAGCAGAAAGCCCTTAAATTCGAAATAGTGCGAAGCGTCCTGCCGCTTAAAGAGCGTAAGTGTGTGAACGGTATCGGTAAGGTTATCCGCGAGGGTAAGCGTTATATCGTCTTCGGACTGTTCAAAAGTCACCTTGCCGACGATACCGTTCAGAACATAGCCCAGTTCCTGCTTGTTAAAGAACTTATGGTTCCTGATAACGCAGCGTATTTCGGTTCCCTTAAAGCGTATAGTGACCATAGTTCCCGCGAAAACGAAGCGCGGAAAGCCCTTGTAAAGCTCGGTGCGCCCCATGTAGGTAAGCTCGGGGTGGTCGGGTGAAACGAGTATTGACATAAATTTCCTCTCTTTCGTACTTTTTATTTTATCATTCTATTTGGTTTTATTTAACAATTTTGAATGTAGGGCGGCTGCACGAACTTAATGCAAAACCATTACAATTTTCTTTTACCGTTAGCTTGCGAATGCCGTCGGCTTTTGTGGGGGAAGACTTTTGGTTTGCCCTTACTTTGCGGCTTACAGTTTGAACCTCGCAGACTTCTTTTGATAACTGCCGAGACTTTCCTTATGCTGCACAAGCATTAAATATATCTCATGCCGCTTACATTCCAGCGCGAGATCAATGTATCTGTCTATGTTATGCGCCGATATAAGCCCACCTTCCTCGATGAACGCCCCCGCCGCTTTGATGTCGTTCGTGCGTATCACCCAGCGGAATGTCTCCGGAAAACGCCTTTTTATCTTCGCTTTGACCTCCGCAGACCGCGTTTTTACATAGTATGCCACCGCAAAGGGAATTTCAAGCTCCTTGACAAGCAAACTCGCGTCAAACTCGCCGCGTTCCAGCTTTTCTGTAAACTCCGATGACCAGAAGATACCGCTGCTGTATGAAATGTTATCCTTGCCGTCAAAAAAATACAGTTCCATTCCCCGCCACTTCATGACCTCGACTCCCGAACTGTAAAACGTGTCCTCCTCCAGCGCCGATACTCCGTCCGGGATATTTATGCTTTTCAGCGATAACGTCTGCATGAATGCGCCGTCGCCTATCTCCGTAAGGGTCTCCGGCAGCTGCACCGACGAAAGCGCCATACAGCTGTTGAAGGCTAATACACTTAGCCGCCGCACGCCCTCCGGTATTTCCGCCGAACGCAGCGCACGACAGTTGTTGAAGGCTCGCGCCGATATTTCCGTAAGCCCCTTCGAAAGCCTGACCTGCTCTAACTTCTGACAGTTGCAGAACGCTCCCGCGCCGATAGACGTTACCGTGTCCGCCATTATCACCTGCCGCAGCTCGCGGCAGTTATCGAAAGCGCTGGGACCTATCTTCGTCACGCCGCCGGGAATGACTACCTCTTCAAGGTACTCCGCGCTGTACATGGCGTGGGGTGCTATCGCCGTCACTCCCTCGGGAATGACCAGCCGCTTTACGTTCGGGTCGTCGTGATAGTTTATCAGCACGCCCTTTTCGTTTATCCTCATCTGCCTACCTGCCTCCCCGATTTACAGACCAAAGCGCCCACTGTTTTCGCCGTCGTAGCCTCCGAGCCTGTTCTTATGCTCCACAAGGCAGAGATAAGCCTCGTGGCAGTCCGAATCCGTCGCAAGCCCTATATATTCGTCAACGTTGTTATTATCAATAAAATCCTCCGCGACAGCTTCAAGGAAATCCATGCTGCCGGTGCTGATGATAAATTTTATAACGTCCGTAAGATTTTCCTTGATATAAGTGCCCGCTGTCTTTGTGCGCTTTTTAATGCCGAACAGCTTTGTGCGCGTTTTTATATAATACGCGATATTCATGGGCATTATCATGTGCCTGTTGATCTCCCGCGTTTCGATAACGCCGTGCTGTATACCTTCGGAAAACGTTTTCGAGAAATAAAAGTCCCCGTAGGAGCAGCCCGGCGCTTCCTTATTCCAGCGGATATCCATTCCCCGGTAGAGGACTCTTTCAAGCCCCGTGCAGCGGAAGGCGGAATAATCCACCGACTCCACGCCGGAGGGCAACTCGATGTACTTAAGCGATTCATCGCCGTCGAAGGCGTTGTTATCGAGCTTCGAGATACCCTCCGGCAGCCGCACCGAGCGCAGCGCCCGGCAGTTTCCGAAGGCTTCATGTCCGATGTGGCTCACTCCGTCGGGAATATCAACGGCGGCAAGCGAGCGGCAGCCGCAGAACAGCCTGTCGGGTATCACCGTCAGCCAGAAGGGCAGCCGAACGCTTGCGAGCGCCTCGCAGCTTTCGAAAGCGCCCCTGCCTATCTCGGTAACGCCGTCGCCGATAATTACGTTTTTAAGGTCGGGGCAGAACACGAAAGCCCTTTGTTCAATCTTCGTCACATGGTTCGGGATAACTACCTCTTCAAGCCCCGAAGTCCCTGCGAAAGCCTCGCGCCCTATCATCCGCACATCATCGGGGATAACAAGCCGCCTGACGGGCGTTTCGCTGTAATAATTTTTCAATATACCGTTTTCTGTCCACATCGGCTTTCCCCTCGTTTGCTTATTATTTCTTTGCGTCGCAGATCCGATATTGTAGGGGCGCACATTGCGCGTTCGTGAATTTACTCTAATCGTGCGAAAATCCCGGCTTTGCGCTTTATATTTGCGAAATATCGCCTGTCTGAACTTCGTTCAGACCGCTCTTCTCGCAAATATAAAATCGGCAATTTCCTTGTTTCCGCTCAAATTTGCAGAATCATTCACTTCTGCGTTTTTGTTAGATTTTCTTGAAATTGCCGATTTTAATTTTGAACTTAACAGCTTCTCTTTATCGTTAATTTGCGAATGCCGTCGGCTTTTGTGGGGGAAGACCCTTTGCGGGCATCAACAAGTTGATGCAAACAAGTTCGTGCAGGAAGAAGGGTTATCCCCTGCACGAGCTTGCCGGCATTAACATAGTTAATGCAGCCAACCCCTTCCTAAGACTTTTGGTTTGCCCTCACTTTGCGGTTATTAATAAGGTTTACAAGGTGTAGGGCGGGGGCTTGCTCCCGCCCGTAAATGAACGTTTTTTAAAGATGATTTCCGTCAATTTTTTCTTAAGTTGTGGATAGTGGTTATTATTATCTTTTATCTTATATCTCTTTATCTTCTTCTATTACCGCAATTCCAAGCTCTGCCAGCTGCTCATTATCAACCACACTCGGACACGCACTCATCGGCTCGCTTGCATTCTGTACCTTCGGGAACGCCACAACATCTCTGAGCGAATCCGCCCCGCAAAGTATCATCGAAATTCTGTCAAGCCCGAAGCCCATTCCACCATGAGGCGGCGCGGCATAACGGTAAGCGTCAACAAGGAACCCGAACTTAGCCGCTATCTCTTCATCGGTAAGCCCCAGCGCCTCGAACATTCTCTGCTGTAATTCATAATCGGTGATACGCATGGAACCGCTCGAAAGCTCAATACCGTTTACAACAAAGTCGAAAGCCTGCGCTCTTACCGAAGCGGGGTCGCTGTCAAGGTTAGCAAGGCACTCCTCCATAGGCATAGTGAACGGATGGTGCATCGCAAGCCACTTGCCTGTCTCCTCATCGTACTCAAAGAAAGGCATTTCTGTAATAACGAGGAAATTAAACTTATCCTCCGGAATTATCTCCAAACGTCTCGCCATGATAAGTCTGATAGCGCCAAGCACGGGCAGAACAACCTTGTCGCGGTCGGCGGAGATGATAACGAGGTCGCCCTCCTCCGCGCCGACAGCCGCAGTAATGCGGTCAAGGTCGCCGTCTTTGAGGAACTTCTTGAACGAGCAGTTAGCGCCCTCAGCTGTCCACCTGATGTAAGCCAAGCCCTTAGCGCCGATACCCTTTGCGTGGTCGATCAGCTTGTCTATCTCCTTGCGGGTGTAGACCGCCGAAGCGTTTTTGGCAACGATAGCGCGAACCGAACCGCCCGCCGCAACAGCGTCCGTAAATACGGGGAACTCAATGCCCTGAACGGTCTCGGTGATGTTCTGAATCTCCATGCCGAAGCGTGTGTCGGGCTTGTCGGAGCCGTAGCGGTTCATAGCGTCGGCGAAGGTCATGCGCGGCAGCGGCAGAGCAACGTCCTTGCCGAGAACCTTCTTCATGATGTGCGCCAGAAAGCCCTCGCCGATAGAGATAAGTCCGTCAACGTCGGTGAAGGACATTTCAAGGTCTATCTGCGTAAATTCGGGCTGACGGTCGGCGCGTAAATCCTCGTCGCGGAAGCAGCGGGCTATCTGCACATAGCGGTCGTAGCCCGCGACCATAAGCAGCTGCTTGTATATCTGCGGGGACTGCGGCAGGGCGTAGAAGCTGCCCTTGTGAACGCGGGAAGGCACAAGATAATCGCGAGCGCCTTCGGGCGTGGAGCGCATCATCATCGGCGTTTCGATTTCGAGGAAATCGTTCGCGTAGAAATATTCTCTCGCGGCTTTGGCGATCTCGTGGCGCATGATAAGGTTGTTCTGCAAACGCGGGTTGCGCAGGTCGAGATAACGGTAGCGGAGCTTGAGGTCGTCGTTTACGCGGTCGGAGTTAGTCACCTCGAACGGCGTAGTCTGCGCCTTAGCGAGAATGCGCAGGTCGTCAACGGCTACTTCTATCTTGCCTGTTTTCATTTTGGGATTAGCCTCGTCGCGGTCGCGGATAGTGCCGTGCGCCATGAGGACGTATTCGCCCTTGACCTGCTGTGCCTTAGCGAAGACCTCGCGGTCGGTCTCGTCGTTGAACGCGAGCTGAACAAGCCCGGTGCGGTCGCGCAGGTTGATGAAGATGATGTTCCCGACATCGCGCACTCTGTCAGCGAATCCGCAGACGGTAACTTCGCACGGTGTCAGCGGAACCTCTCCGCAGTAGTGAGTTCTTTTCAAGCCTTTCATGGTATCGTTTTTGAGTTCCATTTTTCTTACTTCCTTTTCTTTGATTTGTTTATTTTGCAAAACTTTAATATTTATAGACATTTCATTGTAGTGGCGAGCATTGCGCGTCCGTGAATTTCACGCCGTCCTTGATAAATCTGCCGCGCCGGATACACGTTGTAGGGCGGGGGTTTGCTCCCGCCCGCTCTGTCCGCCGATCCTGCCCTGTCGGGAAGAATTTGCCCGCCCCGCGCTTCTTTTCGCGAAAATCGGCAATGCGTTCGTTTTCGTAATGTTTTGCAGATTTATTCAATTCTGCGTTTTAGCTCGTTTTTCTTGAAATTGCCGATTTTATTTTTAACTTAACGACTTCTCTTTACCGTTAGTTTGCAAATGCCGCCGGTTTTTGTAGGGGGAGACCCTTTGCACGAACAAGTTGGCATTAACATAGTTAATGCAGCCGCCCCCTTCCTAAGACTTTTGGTTTGCCCCTGCTTTGCGGTTTTTGTGCAATTTATTCTGACGGTCAGTCTGTATTGTCGCGGCGCATCTGTTCAAGGCATCTAAGGTAATTCTCACGGTCTCTCTTTACGCCGTCGTAAAAAACCGGATAGCCCGCCTTGCGCAGAGCTACATACATTTTTATCGCCTTGTATAACTTGATTATATCGCCCGAGCTTCCTGAATAAATCGTCCCCGTCCATTCGGTATATTTGTACGCATAGGTATAACCTATTTCCAGCCGCGAACTTTCATCATGGATAGCTATTCCGGGTCCCCCGAACCATATTTCCTCATTGTGGTACAAAGCCTGAAAATGTCCCGCAAATTCCTCTATGGAATCAGGCTCTTCAAGCAGCAAAAAGGACTCCCTTCCCGAAATGCTCCTTGCCTCGCTGTACAGAAACGCCGTCGAGGTGTCGGGCGGATAGTCCCATACCTTCGCCGCGTCAAAGACCACTCTCATCATTTCGAAAAAGCTCCTGCCGGTGAGCGGCGGCGCGGTCTCTGCAAGCACATCAGCGGGGATTTCGTTCGTTTTCGTTGCGAGCCGCGTAAATTCGTCAAGCTCCTTGTCGGAGATAACGCAGAGACTTTTCTTTTCCCGCCAGCTCATGTTGTGATCCCTGTCCTTTGAAGCGATGAGCCTGTTAAGAAAATCAATGATCTCCTCCATACTGTGCGTTTTGATTATTTCGGAAAAATCATCGCAGACAAACTGCCTTTTCAGAAAATTATCTATTATTTCAGGCGTATCGTCGGTAAAATACTGCCGCGCCATTCTCTCGAAGGTCGCTTTGTCAAAGCTCTCGGAGCCGATTATCTGTAAAACTATTTCTCTGTTGTTATTCATTTTTCATATCCTCCGCAAATCTGTCAAGATATTCGCGGATAAAGCCTTCCGAGCGGTCGTAGGTGATAAGCCCCAGCCCGGCGAGCATCACCGCCGCCGACACTCCCGCGCCGAGATATTCCTTCATCGAAACGAGTATCAGCGTAAGCAGAAGTGTTATTATCGTCCACAGCACAGAGGTAATAACGACGGCGGCTGTGCGGCGGATGCTCCCCTCGATTACAGCGCCTTTGCCGTCCTCGCGCTTGCTTATCGTGCCGAAAAATCCCGCCGATGAGCCGTCGTATTTTTTGGCACGGTGGTAAAATATCTCGGCTTTTACCTTGCCTGAATCGTCCTTGCCGCATGAGCCGAAAAAGCAGTCCTCCAGCTTATGCGCCTTGATAAAGCCGCTTGCCGCCACAAGGCTTGGTTTGCGGGTGTAGGGGATAATTTCGCGGTTAAGGCGTTCGCGGCATTGCTTTTGAGTAAGCGCGGTCTCGACCCGTATTTTTTTCGGGATAAGGAGAAACATAGCTCAATACTCCCCGGGTATGAAAACCTTGTTGTTGAGTTTTATTTCGCCGCCCTGTGCCGCGTCAACGTACATTCCGTAGATACAGCCGCAGGCGGGGCATTTGAACTGGTGGAAAAGTTTTTGCTGATAGAATTTGCCGTCCACGATGACCTTATCGAGCGGGCAGGACTGATAAACTATTTCCAGCAGATCGTTATTGACCATGCGCATGAAGCTGTCAAGGCACATCATGTATTCCTGCGGGGTATGTATCTGTACAAGGGGAATGTCTCCGCAGTATACGCAGCGGTCTTTTTCGGTTTTGGCTATTGATGACATTTTTTCACGCTCCTAAAAATATAAGCTAAGTGAGGGCATAACGCCGGATCCGGCATCGGCTCGCGGGGGCGAGGAACCCCCAAGCGGGGTATGGGGCAGAGCCTCATTTGCGCCGCAGGCGCAACAATGCAAAGCCGACAAATCAAGCAAATCGTAATTATCGCAGAGTTGAGCGTTCAAAAATAAAATCGGCAATTTGTTTTTTTCCGTACTGTCTTGCAGAGCTTTTAACCTCTGATTTTTCTCGGCTTTCTTATGAAATTGCCGATTTTAATTTTGAACTTAACGGCTTCTCTTTACCGTTAATTTGCGAATGCCGCCGACTTTCCTGGGGGAAGACCCTTTGCACGAACTTGTTCGTGCCACACCCTTCCTAAGACTTTTGGTTTGCCTTCACTTTGCGTTTTCGTTCGGCTTTGCTTATCTTTTTTATTCGTCCGTGCCGAAATCAAATCCCTCCGCGTCAAGCTGCTTCGCTATCAGCAACGCATTGAAACAACCCCTGAAATTCTCATCAAGCGTGAGCATCGTCGGCTCGGCAGGCTTCTCCGCCGCCTGCATATCTTTAAGCTCGACCTTACCGCTTTCAAGCTCGCTGTCACCGATCATCACCGAGAATTTCGCCTTGATCTTATCGGCATACTTCATCTGCGCTCTCACGCTCCTGCCGACCACATCGCACTCGGCACGAACGCCGTCCTCGCGCAGCTCACGACAAATCTGCATAGCCTTGACCGCCGCATTCTCGCCCATAGACCCGATATAAATATCACAGCTTTCCTCGTCGGCAAACTCCGCACCCTGATTTTCCATAGTAAGGATAAGCCTTTCAAGCCCCATGCCAAAGCCCAGCGCGGGAGTAGGCTTTCCGCCAAGCTCTTCGATAAGCCCGTCATAACGACCGCCGCCGCAGACCGTCCCCTGCGAGCCGATGTCCGTCGAGATAAACTCGAAAACCGTCTTTGTGTAGTAATCAAGCCCGCGCACGATCTTCGGATTTATCGCAAAGTCTATCCCCATAGCCGTGAGGTACTTTTGCAGGCTCTCGAAGTGCGTGCGGCAGTCGTCGCAGAGATAGTCAATAATGACAGGAGCGCCCTTCGCGATCTCGGAGCAAATCTCGCTCTTGCAATCGAGCAGGCGCAGAGGATTCTTCTCATAACGGTTGTGACAGGTCTCGCACATCTTGTCAAGGCTCGGCGCGAAATAGTCCTTCAAAGCCTGCTGATACTTGGCGCGGCACTCGGGACAGCCTATCGAATTTATGTTGAGCTGAATATTTTTCAGCCCCGCCGCGTCAAGAATCGACTTAGCGAGGGAAATTACTTCCGCGTCGGCGCGGGGGTCGGAGGAACCCGCCATTTCCACGCCGAACTGGTGGAACTCGCGCAGTCTGCCCGCCTGCGGTTTCTCGTGGCGGAAGCAGGACAGCACATAAAACAGCTTCTGCGGAAGACCGTCGTTGAGCAATCCGTTTTCGATAAGTGCGCGGATAGTGCCTGCGGTACCCTCGGGTCGTAAAGTAAATCCGTCGTCGCCCGTCGCCGTTACCGAATACATTTCCTTCTGAACAACGTCTGTCGTGTCGCCGACCGACCGCACGAAAAGCCCGGTCTCCTCAAACGTGGGAATGCGAATTTCCTTGAAACCGTAAGCCTCCGCCTGCGATTTCACGATCCCCTCGACTGTGTTCCATTTGTACATCTGCGACGGCACGACATCTCGCGTGCCGTTAGGTCTTTTTACCATTAATTGTGCCATTCTTTTCTATCCTTTCCTGTATTTTATTGAATTTCCATATCGTTTATCAAATTATCCTGCGCGTATTTTTTCAGCTTCATACATTCTTCCTTCGCGGTATGTCTGCCCTTTTCCGTCAGTCGCCAGTTATCGCAGGTCGTACTGCCTTTCTGCACGGGACACGAAAAAAATGCGTACTGCGGCATAATTTTCTCCGCAAGCATCAGCGCCCGCCGCGTATGGTAAGCCGTCGTAACGAGAATGATTCTCCCGCATTCGGGCAGCTCACGCGCTATTATCTCGGCAGAAAACCGCATATTTTCGGGTGTATTCATGGCGCGTGTCTCGGTCAGAATATCCCCCGACGGCACGCCCAGTCTTTCCGCCGCGATAAGCATTGATTCGTACTCGGGCAGTTCCCCGAGAGAGGTTTTCTGCACCTTTCCGCCGCTGAAAAGCATTCTGCCCGCCTTGCCCGCGTGATATAATTCAGCCGCCGCAGGTACGCGGTAATCGCAGGCTTTGCGGCTGCCGGGTACAAGTATCAGGTCGGCAGTCTGCCCCGCGTAGTCAAGCCCCGCGAACAGCAGACGGTCAATAAGCGTATCGGTCAGCAAATTTTCATCAAGCTCCGATAATAACATACCCCACCCCGCACAAGTCGGCAATAAACCAAAAAACGCGGCTGTCCCGTAAAAAAGGGACAACCGCAGCTGTGATACCACCCTGATTGCAGACAGTATTCCCCCGTCTGCCGCTTATCTTCTCCTTAACGCGGAGGAAACGCACGCGCTTGAACACGCGCAGACTGATAAGGGTGTCATAATCGGTGCCGCCCGCAGACGCTTTCACCATAGTAAGAACGAAATTCTTACCGCCGTCCTCGCTTTTCGGGTTTACACACCGCTGCTTTCCCTCGTCGCCGCCTTTAAAAAATTTAAATTATCAATTAAGCCTTCGAGCCGCCCGTTAAACGTCGCGTTCAAGGTTCGGGTTCACAATATTGCGCCAGTCAAGATCGCCCCGATCCAGCGCGTGTATCAGCGCTTCGGCGGTAGCGATATTCGTAGCGACAGGAATATTATGGACATCGCAGAGCCTTAACAGATTAGCCTCGTTAGGCTCGTTGGGCTTTGCGGAAATGGGATCGCGGAAGAAGAGCAGCAGGTCTATCTCGTTGCAAGAGATCCTTGCCGCTATCTGCTGTGCGCCACCCTGAGAGCCGCTCATATATCTTTGTATAGGCAGACCCGTTGCTTCCGAAACGAGCTTGCCTGTCGTACCCGTTGCGCAGAGCGTGTTCCTGCTCAGTACTCCGCAGTAGGCTATGCAAAACTGCACCATGAGTTCCTTTTTAGTATCGTGAGCTATCAATGCGATATTCAATTTAAATCACCCCGTAAAAAAATTATATAAGTATCTCCGAAGCCCGCGCTTTCAGATCATACCTTTGCCGCGATAGGCATTGACGCGCCCTTGATGCGCCTTGCGATATTCGAGAATGCGGCAAAGCCGTCCGTGTTCGAGCCGAGAGCTATGCCCTTGCCCGTTGACATGGGTATTGCGGGATCCTCGGGAACAACGCCGATAAGCTGTACGCCCACCGAGTCGATTATCATATCAAGGTCGTCAAGACCGTCGTTATCAAATACCTTGCGGCTCGCCTTGTTGATTATCAGCCGCTGCTTCTTAGTGCCGCGCTTGTAGAACTCGTCGGACATCATTCTTGCGTCGCGCACGCTGGTCGGTTCGATCGACGAGACTAAAAGTATCAGGTCGGAATTGGCAACAACGTCGAAAATAGGACCGTTTATCCCGACCGAAGTATCAATGAGGATATATTCAAAATATTTCCTCATATCGTCCAGGATCTTTTCAATGTCCTTGACCTTTATTTGTATATAAGGGTCTGAGGGAGCGCACAGCACCGAAAGGTTGGTAGCGAGCTTAACGTCTATGGCAGCCTTGTAAGCGTCGATCTCGCCTTTAAGCACATCGCCCAGATCGTGTTCTATCTTGCCGTCGATGCCGAGCATAAGATCCATACATCTCATACCGAAGTCAAGCTCGATTATAAGAGTACGGGCACCCTGCTTGGCAAGCGCATAGCCTAAGCAGGCGCATATTGTGGATTTACCGGCTCCGCCCTTTCCGGACGTTACCGCGATTACATCAGACATATTTCAATTTTTCCCCTTTCATACCGACGGACGTTTCAGCGCCATTAAGCATTGAAAACGTTATTCCGTCCTGCAAACAGTATTACCTAATATATATTTTACCACATAATTCGGATTTGTCAAAGAAAATTTCTGTAAAATATTTAAATTCGCTTCAAAATCGTGAGTTTACATTAATAAGGGTACGTTTTTTTATACACTTTGCACAATATGCACAATGCTCCGAAGGGCTGCGGACTGCCCGAACGCCGGCTTGATCGTGTGAAACCCGCCGGCAGGGTCGGCGATTGCGTACAAATGTTCTTTTTGCCGTGCCGCAGGCGCAGTCCTCCGTGAATGGTCATTTGTCATAAGTGCTAAATAATTGATATACTGCAATAAATTATTCTGACAAGTTATTGACATCTGAACGAAAATATGCTACAATGTATAGTGGAGGTGCTTATATGAATACTCAGACTATTACCTTTAATTCCGATTCAACAGAGATCCTTACTTTACAATCTGAATATACAAAAGTAGCCGACGAAAACGGCAAATATTACGGCGGCGACCAGAGGTGGTTCCGCGGAATGCCTTATTACGGGATTCTTTCGCCTTCGGGCTGCGGAGTTGTCGCTATCTGCGACATCTGCCTTTACATCGCGGGACAGAGCAGCCGAAACCGCTCGCCCCTTACCGATGATTACAAGAACGGACAGATCGGCGCTCAGGAATACATCGAATATGTGAAGAGCTTCAACGACCTTTACATAAATCTTCATCACCGAATGGATCCAATAGGCAGAAAATTCCAGATGAACAACCTTGACGGCAAAACGGGCAAGATAATGACCACCTATTTCAAATCAAATATGATACCTATGAAGGTCGTAGCCCACAGCATGAAGGACGTAAAAGACTTGGGCGGCAGACCGATAACCGAGCTTGCCAGCTACAAGGAGATATGCGCTTCGATCAGGAACGACCTTCCCGTTATTATAGGGATAAGCCCTTCCTCGAAGGAGGACGCTATCCCCATGTACGTCAAAAAGCGCAATCAGCTTGTATTCGGTCTTAAAACCTCCACGCAGAACCATTATGTTACCGTTACGGGCGTATTCACCGACAAGAGCGGCAATCCGCAGAACTCGGTAATGTATCAGGTAGCCTCGTGGGGCAAGGAATACTACATCAACGCCGCCGACCTGCATCATCACCTCACCTGCGGACAGGGGCTTATCGGAAAGCTCGTCTGCAAGTTCGGCAACAACCTCACCGTTATCGACCCGAGAGGCTGACGGGTGACAGACAAGCCGCGCTGCCGCTGGTGCAATATGAACAACCCCGCGTACATAGCGTATCACGATGACGAATGGGGCAAGCCGCTTCACGACGACAGGGCGCTTTACGAACTGCTGATACTTGAAGGCTTTCAGGCGGGGCTTTCGTGGGAGTGTATCCTTAACAAGCGTGAGGCGTTCCGCAAAGCCTTTGACGGATTCGACATTAATATAGTATGCGGCTATGATGACGAAAAGCTCGCGGCTCTCGCGGAGGATAAGGGCATTGTCCGCAACAGGCGGAAGATCGCCGCTGCGATGAAAAACAGCCGTGTTTTCCGGGAGATACAGCGCGAATTTGGCAGCTTTGACCGCTATTTATGGGGCTTTACGGGCGGGCAGATTATTGCCGAGAGCTACACGCTCCGCACGACAAGTCCGCTTTCCGACAAAATTTCAGCCGACCTGAAAAAGCGCGGCATGAGCTTTGTCGGCTCCACGATAATCTATTCGCTGCTGCAATCGGCGGGAGTGATAAACGCTCACGGAGAGGAATGCTTTCTTTTTCCCGGCAAAAAATAATTTAAGCACATTCGCAAGCCGTTCCTTTGTGGAGCGGCTTTTTTCACGTTACCGTGCAAAGCGGCATAGTATGTTATAAACCACTGCCCACAACTTAAGGTTAATAAGGTGTAGGGCGGGGGCTTGCCCCATACGCATTAACCTAATATAAAACTATTGAAAATACGGCAATTTCGGGGTCACACGGGCGAGCGATGCTCGCCCCTAC
>CACYSH010000008.1 GCA_902776945.1 uncultured Ruminococcus sp. | reverse complement strand
CTTTACAATTCTCTCACACGCAAAAAAGAAGAAATAGTCCCGCATGAGCCGGGCAAATTCTCCATGTACACCTGCGGACCTACCGTGTACCACTACGCGCACATCGGCAATCTCCGCACCTACATCATGGAGGACGTTCTCGAAAAGTACCTGCGGTTCACGGGGCTTGACGTTACCCGCGTCATGAACATCACCGACGTGGGGCATCTGACCTCCGACGGCGACACGGGCGACGACAAAATGCTCAAGGGCGCAAAGCGCGAGCACAAGACCGTCATGGAGATAGCCGATTTCTACACGAAGGCTTTCTTTTCCGACTGTGAAAAGCTGAACATCAAAAAGCCCGACGTTATCGTACCCGCGACAAGCTACATCGACGAGTTTATCCGCGTTATAACAGTGCTTATGGAAAAGGGATACGCCTACGAAGCGGGCGGGAACATCTACTTTGACACCTCGAAGCTCAAAGAATACTATGTTTTCGGCGACGTAAGCGAGGACGATCTTGCCGTGGGCGTGCGCGAGGGCGTTGAAGCCGACGGCAACAAGCGCAACAAGGCTGATTTCGTGCTTTGGTTCACTAAATCGAAGTTCGACGATCAGGAGCTGAAATGGGATTCGCCGTGGGGCGTGGGTTATCCCGGCTGGCACATCGAGTGCAGCTGCATTTCCATGAAGAATCTCGGCGAGTATCTCGACCTGCATTGCGGCGGCATAGACAATCAGTTCCCGCACCACACCAACGAGATCGCGCAGTCCGAAGCGTATCTGGGACACAAATGGTGCAGCTACTGGTTCCACGTTCATCATCTGAACGACGTTTCGGGCAAGATAAGCAAGTCGAAAGGCACGCTGCTGACTGTTTCACTTTTGGAAGAAAAAGGTTATGACCCGCTCGTTTACCGTTTCTTCTGCCTGCAATCGCATTACAGAAAGTCGCTGGTGTTCGACTGGGAGAACCTTGACAACGCTAAGAACACGTTTGACAAGCTCATCACGCGCATTGCGGCTATCTCGAAGGAGAAAATGGGCGAGGACAACGACGCTAAGTATAACGAGCTTTATGAAGCGTTCAATAATGCGCTCGGCACCGACCTGAACACCGCGCAGGCGATAACCGTTATGTACGATGTGCTGAAAGCCGATGTTTCGCGCTCGCAGAAGCTCACTCTGCTGCGGAAGTTTGACGAGGTGCTGGGGCTTGACCTTATGCGCCATGCAGAAGAAAAGATCAAGGCGGAGCAGGCAGCGGCGGCGGATATTCCTGCCGAGATAACGGCTCTCGTTGAGGAACGCAAGGCGGCAAGAAAGGCTAAGGATTTCGCCAAGGCGGACGAGCTGCGCGACAAGATAACGGCTCTCGGCTGGGTCATCGAGGAGACCCGCGAGGGAACGAAGGTGCGCAGGGCGTGAACCTTCCCTCCGAGAAATATCATAAGGAAATGAAAAAAGAATAATGAAAAACGACAAACCGATCATTGATAAATCAGCAAACACCTCAATGGGCGTGAGTGCGGCACGGCAGCGCATGAAGGGCTATTTTCAGTTCTCGATGATAGCCATAGCCTTCGTGCTGGTGTTCTCGGTGATCTACTACATTGCAAGGCGAAACGACCCGCGGGCGCAGATAGATTACAAAACCTTGCAGCTTATCCAGTATATGCAGCCCGCCGACGATACGCCCGTGGTCATCTACGAAACGAATCTCGGGACGTTCAAGGCGGTGCTTTTCCCGGAGCAGGCTCCGCAGTGGTGCGCTAAATATACCGAGTTGGTAAATTCGGGCTACTACGACGGCACGAGCGTTTTTGCCGTGCAGGACGGCGTGTACTTCATGGGCGGCTCGAAATCGGCAGACGGCACCGACACCGATGATACCGACAAGACCGAGCTTGATGCCGAGCTGCATAAGGATCTGTGGCCCTTCTACGGAGCCGTCATCGCCTACGGCAACCGCACCTCGCTGACAAATCCGCAGATAAGGTCGGGGTCGCGGTCGCTCTTTGTCGGGAGCATCGAGTTTACCGACGAGATAAAGGCGGAGCTTGACGAGTACAGCGATAATGTAAAGCTCAACGAGGCTTTCAAAACTCACGGCGGCGTGCCGAATTTCTCGCAGCAGTACACGATATTCGCGCAGGTCTACGACGGCGGGGACGTTTACGCAAAGCTGCTTGCGGCGGAGGTAGTCCGTCCCGATACGGGCGGGGATGACGACAAGGCGGCGGAAGCCGACCTCTCCCCGAAGGAGCCGATAAGGTTTGAAAAGGTAAGTATTTCGACCTACGGCGAGAACCGCCGCGACGAATTTTTCACCGAAAAGCCCGAAAACGCAGAATAACAAAATTTCGCTTGATATTTCGCAAAAAATGGGTAGACTTATCAGGCTGATACCGCTATAATTTATTAATAAGGAGAGTAAAGAAAAATGATTTTCGCAGGAACGAAAAAGTCAGGAATGAAAAGGACTGCGGCTGCTCTGACGGCTGCCGTGCTGGCGGCGGGTACCGTAACGGGCTGCGCCTCCTCTACCGATTATTCGGTCACAGCAGGAGGAAAGAAGATCAACGCGGGCGTGTACATCAATTTTATCTTGAACGAGATGACCCAGCAGATGTATACGATGTACTATACCGGAGAGATCACGCAGTTCAGCGAGTGCCTTGAAAAGCAGGTCGAAGGCAAGGACTTCATGACTTACGTTAAGGACAAGGCTCTTGACGATACCAAGGAATTTGCGGCGATACAGGCAAAGTTCGATGAACTGGGGCTTACCCTCTCCGAGAGCGATGTGCAGGTCATCGAGAGCAGCGTTTCCAGCGCGTGGGGTTCGCAGAAGGATTATTACGAGTACCAGGGCGTTAGCCGCGAATCGCTCCAGATGTGCAATGAGCTTTCCTATAAAAAGGACACGCTGTTTGAATACTACTACTCCGAGGACGGCGTAGAGGGTATAACAAACGACGACCTCCAGAAATATGTAAACGAGAACTACATAAGATATAAGTCTGTGGCTATTCCCAAAAGCTCCGAGACCGACGAGGAAGCCAAAAATAAGGAAAACGAGGAGCTGAAAGCTCTTTGGGAGAAGTACGCGACCGAAGCGGAAGGTCTCGATTTCGCGGGAATGGATCAGCTCATTAACGAGTACGAAACCTACAAGGCGGAAAAGCAGGCGGAGAAAGAAGCTGCCGAAGCCGCAGCACAGGAGGCTGCCGAAGGCACCGAAGCGGAAGAACTCAGCCTTGCCGATCTTGACGGCAGCGAGCAGACAATTGACGTAGAGGTTCCCGAAAACAATGCCGCCAACGAAGAAACCACCGAGAGCGGCGACGTATCGGCTGCCGTAACTACCGCAGCGGAAGAAAGCTCCGTGCCTGATGAGACTTCCCCGGCTGCCGAGACCACCACGACCGCAGCCGAGACCGAAAAGCCTGCCGAGACTACGACGGCTGTTGATTCTTCCGAAGCTCCTGCCGAGACTACGGCTCCCAAGGACGACGCGGCGGCTGAAACTACCTCCGAGGAGACCAAGGAAAAGGAGTCCAAGGAAAAGGAGACCGAGAAAACGGAGAAGGAAACTACTGCGGCGGCTGCCGATGAAGAGACCTCTTCCGATGCCGACGATTCCACGGCTGAACCCGCTGACTGAGGAGGAGGAAACCGACCCCTATGCCAACGAGCTAATGACAAACTATACCGAGGGCGTTGACGCGAGCAGCGAGAATTATTCCGAATCCTACGCGGGTATGCTCAAGGCTATTAAGGAAACCGAAGTCGGCAAGGCGGGCAAATACGAAAACGATGATTATTTCTATGTTTTCATGCGTGCCGAAGTGTCCGAAAGAACGGACTATGTTCCCGAACGCAGAAGCACCATTATCCACAGCATGAAGGACACCGAGTTCGAACAGCTTGTAAAGGGCTGGATAGACGCGGCTTCTATCGTGGTGAACGAAAAGGCGATGAAGCGCTATACCGTTAAGGAAGTCTATGACCGTCAGGAGGAATATGCCGCCAAGCAGAGATAAGACGAACTGATGTCAGGCGTGTTGCATGATTATATGGAGGAACAAAGACCCAATGAAAGATAAGCTCATCAGGTTCATGGAAGGGCGCTACGGAATGGATCAGCTGTTCTGTGCTATGTCCGGCGTGTTTCTTCTGCTTGTGTTTCTGAACCTCACCTTTCAGTCGTGGATACTTTTCATCGCGGAGCTTTTGGTGCTGGGCGAAACGCTGTTCAGGATGCTTTCGAAAAATCTTGACAGAAGACGGCGCGAAAACGAGCTGTTTATGTCAAAGGTCGAAAAGTTCAAGGCATTATCGGCGCGGAACAAGATGATAAAGGAGCAGAGCGAGACATTTTACTTCAAGAAATGCCCCGGCTGCAAAAAGACCCTTCGTCTGCCGAGAGTAGAGGGCAAGCACAACACCGTCTGCCCCAACTGCGGAAAGACCATTACCGTGAATATCAAAAAGGGCTGAATGCTCTGTTAAGATATGTAAAAAATACCGCGGCAGACCGCCAAAACGTCGGCTGCTTCGGAATAAACGGAGGTATATATAAATGAGTAAGAAATTCTGTAACACACCCGACATCAAACTCGGTATCGTAGCGGTATCGCGTGACTGTTTCCCCATGAGCCTTTCGGAGAACCGCAAGAAGGCGGTCGTTAAGGCTTACACCGAAAAGTATGATGCTTCCGATATTTTTGAATGTCCGACCGTTATCGAAAACGAGAAGGACATGAGAAAGGCTCTTGACGAGGTAAATGCCGCAGGCTGCAACGCGCTCGTTGTTTATCTCGGAAACTTCGGTCCCGAGACTCCCGAAACGCTGCTTGCCAAGTATTTTGACGGTCCCGCGATGTTCGTGGCTGCCGCTGAGGACGACTGCGGCAGCGCTCTTATCGACAACCGCGGCGACGCTTACTGCGGTATGCTGAACGCCAGCTACAACCTTAAACTCCGCGGCGTGAAGGCTTATATCCCCGAGTATCCCGTAGGCACCGCCCCCGAAGTAGCCGACATGATAAACGAGTTCATTCCCATCGCCCGTGCGGTCGTTGGTCTGAAAAACTTAAAGATCATTTCGTTCGGTCCCCGTCCGCAGGACTTCCTCGCCTGCAACGCGCCTATCGCAAGACTTTACGACTTGGGCGTGGAGATCGAGGAGAACTCCGAGCTTGACCTGTACGCAGCTTACAACGCTCACAAGGACGACGAGCGCATTCCCGCTCTCGTTGAGGAAATGGCTGCCGAGCTTGGCGCGGGCAACAAAATGGCAGGTATCCTGCCCCGCCTTGCGCAGTACGAGCTTACCCTTACCGACTGGGCTGAGGCTCACAAGGGCGAAAGAAAGTTCGTGGCTTTCGCGAACAAGTGCTGGCCCGCTTTCCAGACCGAGTTCAAGTTCGTTCCCTGCTATGTAAACGGCAGACTTGCGGCTAAGGGAATCCCGGTTTCCTGCGAGGTTGACATCTACGGCGTTCTGTCCGAGTACATCGGCACCTGCATCTCCGACGAGATCGTTACCCTGCTCGACATCAACAACACCGTTCCCGGCAACATCTACCGCGAGGACATCGAGGGCAAGTTCGACTACACGCAGAGAGACACCTTCATGGGCTTCCACTGCGGCAACGGCTCCGCCTGCATTCTCGACAATCCTGTTATGAAGTATCAGCTCATCATGCACCGCGGTCTTGAACCCGATGTTGAGCCTGACATCACCCGCGGCACGCTCGAAGGCGACATCAAGCCTGGCGAGATCACCTTCTTCCGTCTCCAGTCCACTGCCGACGCGGATCTGCGTTCCTACGCTGCGGAGGGTGAGATTCTCCCTGTCAAGACACGTTCGTTCGGCACTATCGGTATTTTCGGCATCAAGGAAATGGGCAGATTCTACCGCTATGTGCTGGTAGAAAAAGGCTATCCGCATCATGGCTGCGTAGTATTCGGACATCACGGCAAGGCTATCTTCGATACGCTTAAATTCCTGGGCGTTACCGACAGAGAGTGGAACCGTCCTGCCGGAATCCGCTACTATGGCGAGAATCCTTACAAGGCATAAGATAAAAACATAATTTCATCCTTTCTACAAAACAGCAGCCGACCGGAGAGAATATCTCCGGTCGGCTGTATTTTTGTGCAAAAAACAAGAGCAGCGCGGGGCTGCTCTTTTTTGTAACGTGCGATGTGTGGGGTTTATAATGCGCAGACATTAAATGCTCTGCTGTTAATCTTGCTCGTATCCCACTTGCCGTTAAATCTTGCGCAAATGGCAAAAGTGTAAATGGTTCCGGGGGTGAGCTTCGGGGTTGTCAGTTCAAATGTATCGGAGTTGACGTAGCTTTTTACATTCCACTTGCCGTTTTCAAGTATCGCAATGCAGTAACGCTCCGCACCGGCAGCAGGCTCCCATTCGACCCTTGCCTGATGGGTCTTTCTGCTTACGTACACGCCGGTGACTTCGGGATAAACAACGGTAATGTCTTCCTCTTTAGTTGTTACAGACTTAGCGTTCGAATAATCGGGGTACCATTCGTCCTCAAACATCGCTATAACGGCAAACTTGTAATTTGTGCTGGTTTTGAGCTTCTTAACCTCATAGGAAGTGTCAGCGGTCTCGGCGAGGACATTCCAAACGCCGTTCGAATAGCCGCAAACGGCGTACTTCTGCGCGTTTTTTACGGTGTTCCAGTTAAGGCTCACGCTATTGGTGCCGGCGGTCGCGGTAATATCGGGGTTATATTTCGAGATAGCAGATACTATTTCATAATTTATGCTATTTGAAAGAGCATATTGATATGGAATGCCGTTTCTGTAACATTGAAGTGTGAAATCTTCCATAACATGATCCGATTTTCGATATCCAAAAGCATAGACTCCAATTTCTTTAACGCTTTTTGGTACAAGAATTGTTTTCAGGCTTGTGCAATGTTTAAATGCCTCATCACCAATAGAAAAAAGTCCTTCGTTTAATGTCACGTTTGTAAGACTTGTGCAGCCAAAAAAAGCTCTGTAACCAATTTTTGTTATACTACTTGGGATAATTATTGATTCCAAAGACGCACAGTTCATAAACGTAGCTCTGGGAATAGAATCCAAACTATCGGGTAAAATAACTGTTCTTACTGTTGAATCTGAAAAAACTCCATAATCATAATCATACGACAAAGATTTCACACTATTCGGAATAACCACCCTGTCAATTTCCTTACCTTTAAAAGCTGCTTCTCCTAATGTTGTAACAGGCAACCCGTCAATCTCTGAAGGTATAATTACGTTAGTACTATCACCTATGTATTCATCGATAGAAACGGCAACTCTTTCTCCAGTAACACCATCAGCGATGTAATTGTATATATAATCATCGCCCGAGTATTCAGCGCTTGCCGCGATATCAAAACTTAAACCGTCAAAATTACCAACAGCCGCTCCGCTGCCCGAAAGAGCAAGCACAAGTGCTGCCAATCCACTGATAACACGTTTTTTCATCATAGTAAAAATCCTTTCATAAATGAATAATCTGATAATAAATACACAAATCGTATATTAATATAATTATATATCATATTTCTTAAATTTTCAATAGAGAAATATACCAAAATTATATCAAAAAAGCACTGTGTATTTATTACAATTGCATAAATATTATAGCAAAAAAGCCGCCCCCGCGAACGGGAACGGCTCTTAAAAGCAATGTAAAGTTAAGTCAAGTAAATTACTTAAGCTCAACAGTAGCGCCGGCAGCTTCGAGCTGGCTCTTGAGATCCTCAGCCTCAGCCTTGGAAACGCCTTCCTTGATAGCCTTGGGAGCTTCCTCAACGAGAGCCTTAGCCTCCTTGAGTCCGAGACCGGTGATAGTCTTAACAGCCTTGATAACGTTCATCTTAGCGTCGCCGAAGCTGGCAAGGATTACGTCGAACTCGGTCTTCTCAGCCTCAGCGGGAGCAGCAGCACCGGCAGCAGGACCGGCAGCGATAGCAGCGGTAACGCCGAACTCTTCCTGGATAGCGTCAACAAGCTCGGAAAGCTCGAGAACGGACATATTCTTAACTTCTTCAATGATAGCAGTGATCTTTTCAGATGCCATGATAATTAACTCCTTTATAATTTATTCGTCCTTTAGCGGGGACGTTGATTCACGCCGCGCAGTTTACGCGGCACGCAGTGCGCGAATTAAGCCGCGCCTTCCTCTGCCTTCTTGTCCGCAACTGCCTTGAGGGTAGCAGCGAGCTTGGTGAGAGGTCCCTGGAGAGAGCCGACCAGCTGTGCGAGCAGAGTCTCCTTGTTCGGGATCTTCGAAAGAGCGGTAACGCCAGCCTGATCGTAAACGGTAGTGCCGATGAAACCAGCCTTGAGATTGAACTTGTTCTCGCCCATCTGTTCAGCGTACTTGCCGAGCATTCTTGCGGGAGCGGTCTCGTCGTCGGGAGAAACCGCGATAGCGGTAGCGCCGTTGAGACTTTCATCAAGACCCTCGATACCAGCCTCCTTGAATGCAAGGCGGAGCATGGTGTTCTTTTCTACAAAGTACTTGATGTTGTTTTCGCGCATATCCTTACGGAGCTTGGTGTCCTCCTCAACGGTGATACCCTCGTAATCAACGAGAGCGCCAGCCTTGGAGTTTTTCAGCAGCTCAACGAGCTGTGCGACCTTTTCCTTCTTGGAAGCCAAAACCTTTTCACTTGCCATTTGTATTTCACCTCACAGAAAATAAAAATAGCAAACGCAATAAAGAAATCCCTTGCCGAAAAAAAGACAGCAGGGGACAAGTAAGCTAATATAAAATATTACGCTTTGAATCCTCGGTCGGACTTACTGCACTGTTTTTCTGTGCCGCCGACTGTCTTTAGATCACGAATGCTTAAATATTATACCATATCGCGCCGCTTTTGTCAATATCCCCAACGGCTTATTTTGTAAATTTTTGATGAACGCATAGACCGCCGCCGCCGCACATATTATGGTACGGGGGCGGTGTCATGCTTCGTTTCAGGCTCGGCGGCGTGAGTATCCGCCTTTATTTCGGCTTTTTTGCCATGCTGACGTTTTATTTCTATCTGTACGGCGGGGATTCGGGCGCGGTCGGCGCGGCGCTGACCTGCTGTCTGCTCCACGAGACGGGACACCTTGCGGCGATGCTGCTGCTCGGCTGCCCGCCGAAAGCGGTCTGTTTTTACGCGGGCGGGATAAAGCTCGTCCCGAAAAGCAGGCTCGTTCCGCGTCCGCGTCAGACGATAATTCTTGCGGCGGGGTGCGCGGTGAATTTTCTGCTTGCCGCCGTGTCGGGAGCGCTCGGTTTGCGCGGGCTGATGTATGTCAGCCTTGTGGTCGGGCTGATAAATCTGCTGCCGCTGAAAGCTCTTGACGGAGGGCGGCTGATTTCGCTCTATCTTCCCGAAAAAACGCGGGGCATCATAGCCGCTGTGACCGTTTTGCCGCTTATCGGTGCCGTGTTTGCGGTAAGCCCGCCCGCCGCGTTTATGTTTGCCGTGTTTGCCGCCGCAGCCGAGCTAATTATGTAAGCCGTGTTATTTTTTGTACTTCTCCGCGATAAAATGATAAGCCGCCATTGCCCCTATCGAAATGAACATCGTCCCCACCACCGAAATGATGTACACCGGGCTGTTCTGTTTAGCGAAAAGAAACGGTACGCCCAGCGCTTCAAAAAGCACCGCGTACACTATCCAAAGGCGCGAAACAGCGCGGTTATAGCTCTTAATGTCGCTGACTTCGGGAGCCTGCACCCCCGCAAAAAAGCCGACGGCGTTTTTTGCCCGACGGCAGTAAACCGCCAGCCCAAAGAAAACCGCCGCGCACACGCTCCACACGATGAAACCGATCATCATGCCGCTACCTCTCGTCAGTTACCATGTGCCGAACGCCGTCCGCCGGAGAAAGCGCATATTCGCGGAAAAACTCGGGGTAGATCGTCGTTTCGGTGTCGGGCGTGACCCATTCAAGATGCTCTTTGCCGTCGAAATCCGTGCAACTCGTGCATACGGGTGAGAAGTCGTCGGGGATCTTCATATAGAAATAAAAGGAAATTTCGTATATCAATTTACCCTTGTTGGCGGCGCTGTCGCCGTAGAAACAATTTTCGTGAACGAAGCCCAGCCTGTCGATCTCCATTTTCACGCCTGTTTCCTCGAAGACCTCGCGCCTTATTGCCTCCTCCGCCGTTTCGCCGAACTTCACGCGCCCGCCGACCGAGTAGAGATGATCCGCGTTATCGTTGCCGACCATGAGAATTTTGCCGTCCTTTGCGATTATCGCGCCTGCCCTTATGTTTATCAAGCCGTTGCCGCACGGAACGGTCATGTCCTTATTCTGCGCCGCCATTGCTCACTTACCCAGATGCAGACCCACGATCTTGACCGCCGCGAGGGGAGTGCCGAGATCGTCCGCGACCGACACGTTATAGCAGCAGGTCGTGCGACCGTTTTTGACAAGCTGCGTTTCGGCGATTATCTTTTTTGACTTGGGAGTGCCGATAAACGAAATATCGGACGTTATGGAAACCGTCCCCGACTTCTGCCAGTTCGAAGCCACCGCAAACGCGAAATCCGCAATCGTGAAATAAACGCCGCCCATAACGCCGCCCACCGCGTTGTAATGTCTTTCATCAAGGGTCAGACTGATGCGGGCGAAGCAGTCGTCAACGTCCTCGATGTAGCAGCCTGTGTTGAAGGCATATTTGTCGTGCGAGAAAAACTCGCGGATTTTATCCATGTTCTTTTCCATAGTGATTATCCTCCCGATAAAAGTGGTTTTTGCAAAATAATTATATCAAAAAAAGCCGCAGATTTCAATAGTCTGCGGCAAAAAATAGGTTTTGTGCGATTGTTGTTAATAAAATATCTTTTATCTTTTATCTTTTATCTTTTATCTCATTTAGTTTTGCCCGTAATATGCGTTCTTGCCGTGCTTACGCAGATAATGCTTATCTAACAGCTCCTGCTGCATGGGCTTTATCCCGGGATTCAGCATTATCGTATGGAAATTCATCTGCGCCGCCTCTTCAAGCACTACCGAATTATGCACCGCCTCAAAGCAGTCCTTGCCCCATGTGAAAGGCCCGTGACTGTGGACAAGCACCGCAGGTATCGTCATCGGGTCAATGCCCTCAAAAGTCTCGATGATAACGGTTCCGGTCTCCTTCTCGTATTCTCCGGCGATCTCGGCGGGGGTCATCTTGCGGGTGCAGGGTATCTCGCCGTAAAAATAGTCGCCCTGCGTGGTGCCGTAGGGAACGACCCCTCTGCCAGCCTGCGCGAACGAAGCCGCCCACGGGCTGTGCGTGTGGACGATGCCGCCGACTTCCTTAAACGCCTTGTACAGCTCCAAATGGGTCGGGGTGTCGCTGGAGGGACGGTATCTGCCCTCAACAACGTTGCCGTCAAGATCGACTACCACCATATCCTCCGCCTTCATGCCGTCGTACTCCACGCCCGAGGGCTTTATCACGACAAGCCCGGTCTCGCGGTCGATCTCCGAAGCGTTGCCCCATGTGAACTTGATGAGGTTGTATTTCGGCAGTAAAAGATTGGCTTCAAGCACCTTTTGTTTTAATTCTTCAAGCATTGAATATCTCTCCTTTAAGATGTATTTTAATAAGAACATTATATCATATTTCCGGGCTTTTGTCATTACATTTCGCAAATGATCATAAGAAAATAAACATTTTTGTCCGCTCATATCACTGTGGAAAAATTATTCTGAACTTTTTGTTAAAAGTATTGACTTATGAAAACGTTTATGGTATACTAAAGAAAAACATATATGAAAAGAAGAATATATAATCTAAATTATATATAAATCATATATTATAGAAGGGGGTCGCAGTATGAATGATCGGTCTGAAATGAAAGCCAGTCTGAAACGCACTCTCAGGGAGGGTATCTTGCCGCTCCTTGAAATGGTCGCAGTTATGATCGTGACCGTTCTGCTCTTCCGCCTTATAAGAAACGCTGATGGGCGGTTCGTGCAGCCCTCGTTCAATGTCGGCGGCGACGAGACAGACCCTTCGCGTGGGCGGCTTATTTACATGATATTCGCGTTCATCGGCAGCAGCGTTTTTACCGTTTACGCCACGATACTGAGCAAACGCAGCGAGACAGGCAGGGGACACGGCGTGTGGCTTTGTGCCTGCGCGGGCGGCTTGCTGATGTGGCAGGCGCTCGGCGAATGCTTGTGGCACTTCGGTTTCAGGAACGACATGGGGTTTACGAATTTCCCGCGCATTGAGAGCGCTCAGGGCTGGATAATGATGATACCCTTCACGGCGTTCGTTATTTACGCTGTTGTTAAAGATTTGCTGCCGTTCGGGCTGAGGGCGGCGCTCGGGGTCTTTTGGGCGAACTGGCTCGGAGCTATCGCGACTATCGGCACTTATCCGCTGGCGCTTAAAAAGTTCAGCGCGATACAGTGGTATCCTATCGTCTGTCTGACCGTCGGGATCCCGCTGGTGGCGCTTTCGGCAGTCGGCATTTTCGGCAGACGTTCCGACGGCGAGGTCAAGCACTATTCGGCTATGCTTTTCCTGACATCGTTCGGAATGATCTTTTACGGCGCTGTGATCTGCACTGTTTGATTTAAGCTATATCCTATCCCTTTCATATCATATCTTATTCTTTTTTAAAAAGTCCCGTATCGTTTGCTGACGATACGGGCGCTTTTTTTGGTAAACCGGAATTTATGTCTATAAATGAGCAATGTTGTCAACTTGCACAAATTCAGAATATCGCAAGACTTGTAGGTCTGATTTTTCAGATTCTGACAAGCCTTTCTATCTCCTCGCCGACGAGCTTGAACACCTTCGCGATAAGATAGCCGTCAGCCGCCGCGTGATTCAGCCGCACGGTCAGCGGCAGCATTAACCGTCCGTTTTCCTCGCGGTAGCTGCCCCAGTTGATTATCGGCAGAAAATAAAGATAGCCGTCGGGCAGCTCGATGTGAAGCGAATCGTAGGAAAGCCACGGAATATACGAAGCGTCGAACCAGTTCGGGTGATTTGCGGGGTCAAGAGCGTATTCGCGGGTCTGCTTGGCTCGTTCGAGGTCGGCTAAAGCAGCACGGTAGAACTCTTCATAATTTTCGTTATAGAGGGTGTAGACGGGCGTGCAGGTCTCGGTGTCCTCGTGGAAGACGTACTGGGTCGGGTTTATCACGTCGTAGCAGACAAGCTCGTCGGTCTGCCAGAGGTAATTCATGCGGTAGTCATCGCGGGAGTTGAGCGCACGGCAGAGGACGTAAAGGAAATTAAGATAGAATTTCGTGTCCGTGCGTTTGGAGAACTCTTTTAGCGCGGTAACGTCGAGCCTTGCGGTCATTGACACCGAGCATTTGCAGTCCTCGGTGAAATGTCGGTAAACGCCGCGGCGGTAGTATTTTTCTTTGTCGATAACTTTGTAGTTCATGCAGAAGCTCCTTTTTAATGGTACAATAAATGAGCGTTTGTAAACAGTTAACAGTGAATAGTGAATAGTGAATAGTTAAGGAGCGCCTGCGGCGCGATTATGCGGACGCTGCGCGCCGCACCTATATTTGTTAATTATTGTGATACAAGCTGACGAGCGAAGCGAGTCAATGCGCTGCACGTTCGCAGCGCAACATCGCCGAAGGCGATACATTAACTATTAACTATTCACTATTCACTATTAACTATATACAAATGCTCATTTATATATAGTATATGATAATTATACCATTTGCACGGGCGATTGTCAACGGAAAATATTTTTCTGAAATATTTTTGAAATGCTGTAATATCTCCCTTCCCGTTTCCGTCTATATTGGTAAAGGAGGCGTTTAATATGAAAAAACGTATAAACAGCAGAAAAATATTCGCAGCAGTAATGGCTTTGACAATGGTGATCGCGGGCAGCGCCTGCGGCAGTTACGAAAGCTTCGCCAATGGCGATACCGCTTTGGCAGGAGCGGCAAAATCCGATTCCCCCTCCCGCAGCAAAAAGGCTCTCAACGCGGAAAGGGAGTCTCCCGCTATGGCGGCGGAATACTTCGACAATGGCGTGATGGAGGAAGCCTGCGACGCATCATGGGGCGATTATGATGGTGCGTTTGATATGAATTCCGAGGAATACACCCACGCGCCCGAAAATAACTTTGTCCTCACCGCCGACGAACCGACTTCGACCTTCTCCACCGACGTTGACACAGCTTCGTTCACGAACGTCCGCCGCATGATCGACAGTGGTTGGGAGATCGATCCCGAAGCCGTCCGCACCGAGGAATTTATCAACTACTTCAAGTACGCTTACGACGCTCCGAAGCCCGGCAGCGAGGACAAGCTCTCGATAACTACGGAGGTATCCGACTGCCCGTGGAACGAGGACTCCAAAATGCTGCTTGTCGGCTTGCAGGCGCAGGACATCGAAGTGAAGGACATCGACTCGAACATAGTTTTCCTGATAGACGTAAGCGGTTCGATGTACGAGGACAACAAGCTGCCGCTCGTGCAGCAGGCGTTCTCTATGCTCGCGGAAAATATGGGCGCTGACGACCGTGTTTCGATAGTCACCTATGCAGGCGCGGACGAGGTAGTCCTTGAGGGCGAAAGAGGCAGCAATTATCAGGCGATAAATAACGCGCTGAATGCTTTGCAGGCGGGCGGCGCAACGGCGGGCGCGGCGGGTATCAACACCGCTTATGAGATCGCCGAGAAATACTTCATCGAGGGCGGAAATAACCGCGTTATCCTCGCCACCGACGGCGACCTTAATGTTGGCGTTTCCTCTGCCGAGGGGCTTACAAAGCTCATTGAGGAAAAGCGCGAGAAGGGCGTGTTCCTTTCGGTGCTGGGTTTCGGTATGGGTAATTACAAGGACGACCGCCTTGAAGCGCTCGCGGACAACGGCAACGGCAATTATGCCTATATCGACACGCTCGACGAAGCCCGCAGGATTCTTGTCACCGAGATGAACGGCACGCTTTTCACGGTTGCGAAGGACGCGAAGATCCAGATAGAATTTGACCCCGCGACCGTAAGCGCGTATAAGCTCGTGGGTTACGAAAACAGAGTTCTTGCCAATGAAGATTTCGAGAACGACGCTAAGGACGCGGGCGATGTTGGCGCGGGTCAGCAGGTCACGGCGCTTTATGAGATAGTTCCGGCGGGTCACGAGAACCGTCCGAACAGCAACAGCAAGGAGCCGTGCAGCTTTGACGGGCTTGACGGCAGACTGGCTAAGGTTTCCGTGCGCTATAAGGAGCGCGATGAGAACGAGAGTAAGCTGATCGAATCGTCGGCGGAGGTCGGCAGCTATAAGGCGCTTGATGAGGCTTCGGAGAATATCAGGCTTGCGGCGGCGGCGGCGATGACGGCGAAGGGTCTTCGCGGCGGGGCGAAGCTCTCGGCGGACGATATTGCCGCGATAAGGAAGTATACCGACGGCTTGTCGCTGGATGCTTCGGAGCTTATTTCGATGATTGATAAGCTGGGCGTTTGAGCCGCGAAATAAGTAGATCAATAGATGCCAAAGCCGAAAACAAACGCAAAGCGAGGGCATACCAAAAGTCTTAGGAATGGGGTCTGGGGGCAACCCTTCTTCCTAAGACTTTTGATATGTTTCACCTTGCGCTTTTGTGAAAGCTATATTTATCGAAAATCCCCAATAGTGCATATTTTTTACTCGGCTGCGCTGCATTTTTTGGCATTATGTGAAATCGGAATGAAAAACCTTGACAAACACAGTCGATTGACGTATAATATATAATATAATTTGTAGGAAAAGAAATTCCGGATAAAAGAAAGCGAGAGTGTAAAAAAATGGAATATAAAAAGATGATCTCGGGAACGGCGGCAGCCATTCTGGCGGTCTCGCTGCTCGGCTCCTGCGGAAAGGTCGAGATACAGCAAAAAAAGGAAAAAGCGCCTGTTCTGACCACCACTACGCCTTTTTCTTTCGACTCGCTGCTTGAAGCCGACGGCGAAACGTCTTCCTCAGTTAGTCAGATAAGCGCGATAACGACCGAGATTCCCCTGCTTGGCGACAGCGAAATTGCGGGGACTGTTAAGAAGACTACCACCAAATCGGCTACTACCACGACAATAAAGCAGATAATTCCCGCGACTACCACAAAGCGGACTGTAACGACTACCTCCAAGCCGACTACCACGACCACCACAACGAGTAAGGCTACCACCACGACTAAGGCTACCACTACGACCAAAGCGACGCTTTCGACATCTTCCACGACTACAACTACATCGAAAGCCACGACCACAACGACTACAACGGCAAGCTCGGCGACTCCTGCTCAATCGTCGCAGCAGAATCTGAATCCGGGTATCCCCGATCCCGGCAATCCGAATCCCTCCGCGCCCGATACGACCTCCGGTACTACATCGCCCGATCCGTCTGCAAATCCCAATCCCAATCCCGGCACGGCAAGCAATAACGGTCTTGCAAGTCGGAGCAAACTGAATATCAACGGCATTTCGGCGGGTCTCGGCGACAGCTTTTCTTCCAGCTCGGGCTACTTCGGCTCGCAGACCTATAATTCGCAGCAGTGGGTAAATTCTTCCAACGGCAAAACGATCACCGAGCATTATTACGGCGATGTTATCGTGGCTGAGACCGACGGTCAGATAAGCTACATAGAGGTTTCGGGCGACAGCGGCGTTTCTATCTCGAACGGCTTGCAGACAGGCATGACGCTTTCGCAGCTTGAAGCTATCTGCGGTACCAATTATTCCGTAGAGGACGGCTGTATGTACACCTATTACGACGGCAGCGTTTCGCTTACGGCCATAGTTATCGACGACGAGGTAATCAAGATCGAGATCTGCGACAACAATATGTATTCGTAAAGCATAAAAAAATTATCCCCCTCACGGGCAAGTCCGCGAGGGGGATCTTTATTTAATCTCTGTAATTTTCAATGTCTATGACCTTGCCGCTTGTATTGGGCGCGGGCTTGCCTTTGCGGTACTCGTAGTCCAATTTCATGTCGCGGAACAGCTTCGACGAGGAAAGTCCGCTGATAAAATTGCCGATTCCGCCCAGTATCAGCAGCACGCCGAGCGTTTTCATCACAAACGCGGGAAGGAACGCGGGTATCGCTATCGCTACCACTCCGAGAATAACCGTTGCCGCCGAGGTGACAGCCGATTTTTCCCAGCCGCTGCCGCCTGACTTCTTCGTGCGCAGCGATTCGATGAGCTTCGGCAGCGCCGAGCAGAGAAGATAAATGCCGAGCGCCAGCATGAGGACTCTTTCAAGCAGCCCCGTGTGCCGCAGCACATAAAATCCGCCGACTGCCAGCGCTATGCTCCCGAGCAGCGGCAAGATGATTTCTGACAGCGGCTGTTCGGGCTGCTTGTTCATCAGCAGTCCCGCCGCCCACAGCACACCGAGCGCGATAAGCACAACGCCGATAACGGTGTTAAGTAAGTCCGTGATGATATGCGGGTTCACGAGCAACAGCACGCCCGCCGCGCAGCATATCAGCGAACCGGGGGAAAATCTCTTCATAAAGTCTTTCATTTTTTTGTCTCTCCTTTTTTCTTTTTTATGGCTTATATGGCTTAACCATAATATAATTATATCATAAACGGCGCGGAAAATAAAGTATTTCACGAAAATTTCATGTAAAAACGCACACTCCCGAAAGAGTGTGCGCGAAAGTGTCAAGATCATTTCTTGATGTACTTGTCGAGTATGCCGCTGAAATCGAGGGTGCGGAAGTAGTCAGCGGGGGTCTCGGCGCGGCGTATCATCTGCACGGTGCCGTCCTCTTTGAGAAGCAGCTCGGCGTGGCGCATACGTCCGTTGTAGTTATAGCCCATAGCCCAGCCGTGAGCGCCCGTATCGTGGATAACGAGAATATCGCCGTTGTCAATTTCGGGGAGCATACGGTCGATAGCGAATTTATCGTTGTTCTCGCAGAGCGAACCCGTCACATCGTACTTGTGGTCGCAGGGAGCGTCTTCCTTGCCGAGTACGGTGATGTGATGATAAGCGCCGTACATCGCGGGGCGCATGAGGTCGCAGGCGGTAGCGTCAACGCCGACATATTCCTTGTAGATGTGCTTGTGGTGAATGCAGGTCGTCACGAGGTGTCCGTAGGGTGCTAACATATATCTGCCAAGCTCGGTGAAGATAGAAACGTCGCCCATGCCTGCGGGAACGAGAATTTCGTCAAACGCCTTGTGAACGCCCTCGCCGATAGCAAAAATGTCGTTGCCTTCCTGGTCGGGACGGTAGGGGATACCAACGCCGCCGGAAAGGTTGATATACTTGATCTCCGCGCCTGTCTTTTCCTTGATCTCAACGGCAAGTTCGAAAAGGATACGCGCCAGCTTGGGATAATAGGCGTTCGAAACGGTGTTCGAAGCGAGGAAAGCGTGAATGCCGAACTTTTTAGCGCCTTTTTCTTTCAGAATGCGGAAGCCCTCGATTATCTGCTCGTGGGTAAAGCCGTACTTCGCGTCGCCGGGAGTGTCCATTATCTGCGTTTCGATCTGGAACTCTCCGCCGGGATTGTAGCGGCAGAAGATAGTCTCGGGAATGCCGCAGAGCTTGTCAAGAAAATCAATGTGCGTGAAGTCGTCGAGGTTGATGAAAGCGCCAAGCTCTCTCGCCAGCTTGTAGTCTTCGGCGGGGGTAACGTTCGAGGAGAACATGATGTCGCTGCCCTTGAAGCCGCAAGCCTCGCTCATCATAAGCTCGGTGAGGGAAGAGCAGTCAACGCCGCAGCCCTCTTCCTTGAGGATATTCAGGATATAGGGATTGGGCGTAGCCTTCACGGCGAAGTACTCGCGGAAGCCCTTGTTCCACGAGAAAGCCTTGTACAGATTGCGGGCGTTCTCGCGTATGCCCTTTTCGTCGTAGATATGGAACGGTGTGGGGTAGGTCTTTACGATCTCTTCCGCCTGCGCCTTTGTGATGAACGGTTTTTTCATGGGTATCATTCCTTTGCTGATTTATTACTTTACTCCTGCAATACAGTAAAAACCTGACGGCATGAGAAATATTCATGTACAAAAAATACACTATTATTATATCACTTTTCTCGGAAATCGTCAAGAGATTATCAGAATTTTAATAATTTATACAAAAACAGCACGAATTGTAAACGTTTTTGTACCTCTATCGTAAATTTTATTGACGAGCGCTTGCGCTTGCGGCTTATTTATGGTATAATAAGATGTTAATATAATACCCGCGAGCCTGCATTGTTTCACATGAACGTGTGGGGCGGGGGCTTGCTCCCGCCGCTTATCATGCAAAGCCGCGATGTTTGCGCATATTTTCGCCGTGATGATAATGCCTGCCGCTGTTGTGCGAAAATCGGCAATTTACTTGTTTTTGTCACGTTTTGCAGATTTATTCACCTGCGCGTTTTTATTTTTTGAAAGGAGCCGTTATGGATATACAAAAAGGTGATACGCTTGTTATGAAAAAGAAACACCCCTGCGGCTCTAATGAAATGAACGTGCTGCGCTCCGGAATGGACTTCCGCCTGCGCTGCGCGGGCTGCGGCAGGGAATTCATGATTCCCCGCAGCAAGGCGGAGAAAAACGTTAAAAATATCATCAGACCCGAAGAAAATAAGGATTGAGCCAATGGACGATAAGCTAATGACTATTGCCGACCGCTTCGAGGAAGTGTCCGAATTGCTCACTCAAAGCGAAACGGTCAGCGATACCGAAAAATATACCGCGCTCATGAAGGAATATTCCCGCCTTCAGCCCCTTGCGGAAAAAATAAAGGCGCTTGCCCGCGCCGAAGCCGAGAACGCCGAAGCCCGCGAGCTTATGGACGAGGGCGGACTTGACGAGGAAATGAAACAAATGGTCTCGGAACAGCTCGTCAGCTCGGCGGCAGCCTGCGAAACGCTCTCGGAGGAGCTTAAAATAATGCTGCTCCCCAAAGACCCCAACGATGAAAAGAACGTTATCGTCGAGATCCGCGGCGGCGCGGGCGGTGAGGAATCCGCGCTTTTCGCGCATTCCCTCTACCGGATGTACACGCTTTACGCCGCGTCGAGGGGCTGGAAGACCGAGCTTATCCGCATGAACGAAACGGAGCTTGGCGGCTGCAAGGAGGTCGTTTTCTCTATCGAGGGCGAAGGCGCTTACTCGCGTATGAAGTACGAAAGCGGCGTTCACCGCGTGCAGCGTATCCCCGAGACCGAATCGCAGGGCAGGCGGCACACCTCGACCGTGACGGTCGCCGTTCTCCCCGAAGCGGAAGATGTCGAACTGGAGCTGAACGAAGCTACCGAGCTTAAAATAGATGTGTTCCGTGCGTCGGGCGCGGGCGGTCAGCATATAAACAAGACCGAATCGGCGGTGCGGATAACCCATCTGCCGACGGGGCTTGTTGTCGAGTGCCAGGACGAGCGCTCGCAGTACAAGAACAAGGATAAGGCAATGCGCGAGCTGCGTTCGCGGCTGCTTGCTATGAAGCAGTCGGCGCACGACGAGGAGATAGCCTCGAAGCGGCGCTCAATGGTCGGCACGGGCGACCGCTCGGAGCGGATACGCACCTACAATTTCCCCGAGAACCGCGTTTCCGAGCATCGCATAAGCCTTACGATATACAAGCTCGACAGCTTTATGAACGGTCAGCTCGACGAGGTGATCGACGCGCTTGCCGTCGCCGACCGTGCGGCGCAGCTTGCCGAGCAGGACAAAAACAAGTGACAAATTTTGGAGTCGTGGTAATTTATGGCTAAATATCAGACTGTAATGCTTGACGGCTCGGAGCTGTCGGTTAAAAAGGCGGCGGCGTTCATCAGGGCGGGCGAGGTGGTCGGAATGCCCACCGAGACAGTTTACGGGCTTGCCGCCGACGCTTTCAACGAGAATGCGGTCTCAAAAATATTTGCGGCGAAGGAGCGCCCCGCCGACAATCCGCTTATAGTCCACATCAGCGACCTTTCCATGATAACAGGTATCGCCGCAGAGCTTCCGCAGATCGCCGTCACCTGCGCGAAAAGGTTCTGGCCCGGCCCGCTGACAATGGTGCTGCCGAAAACGCCGAACGTGCCGCTTATCACGTCGGGTGGGCTGAATACCGTCGGCGTAAGAATGCCCTCGCACCCTGTGGCGCGGGCGCTTATCGACGCGGCGGGCGTGCCGCTGGCGGCTCCTTCGGCGAATCTTTCGGGTTCGCCCTCGCCGACCTGCGCGGCACACGTTTTAAAGGATATGAACGGCAGGATACCCGCGATAATCGACGGCGGCGAGTGCGACGCGGGCGTGGAATCGACGGTCATCTGCTTTGAGGACGACGGCGTGGGCGACGGCGCTATAAAGATACTCCGTCCCGGGCGGATAACGGCGCAGATGCTTTCGGAGGTCACGCCTGATGTGCGCATTGACAAGGGCGTGCTTCACGCGGTGGAAAACGGCGCTAAGGTCGCTTCGCCCGGCATGAAGTACAAGCACTATGCGCCGAAAGCGAAGGTCACGCTCGTTGAAGGCTCGGCAAGGCAGTTCGCGATTTATGTGTATAAGCACGCGCAGCCGGGAACGGTCTGCCTTGTGTTCCGCGATACCGATATTGAGGGGCTTGATGTGCCGTACATCGTAATCGGCGACACCCCCGAGGAGCAGGCGCACAGGCTGTTCGCGGCGCTGCGCGAGGCTGACGAAACGGGCGCGGCGGAGGTATTTGCACGCTGTCCCACGACCGAAGGCGTTGGGCTGGCGGTATACAACCGCATGATACGCGCCGCGGCGTTCAGGGTGGTCAAGCCATGAGCGCGGGAAAGCCCTTTATCATCGGGCTTACCGGGCAGACGGGAGCGGGAAAGACTACCGTAAGCCAAGTTATGCTGCTGCACGGCTTTTATCATATCAACTGCGACAGGCTGACGGCTCTCGTGCTGAAAGAGGGCAGCGAGTCGGCGCGGGACATCGGGCGGCAGTTCCCCGACTTTTTCATGAACGGCGTGTTTGACAGGCGGAAGGCAGCCGCAGCGCTTTTCTCGGACAGCGGTTTGCTTGCGCGGTATAACGCGGCTATTTTTCCGCATATAAATAAGCTGATAAGTGAGATGATCGGGGCGGCTTACGCGGAGGGTCACGGGCTTATCCTGCTTGACGCGCCGACGCTTTTCGAGGCGGGAGCGGACAAGCTATGCGACGCGGTGATAAGCTGCGTTGCGCCGGAGGAACAGCGCATAATGCGCATTATGGAACGCGATAATATTTCGGAGCAGGCGGCGCGGGCGAGGACGGCGGCGCAGCACGATGAGCAGTTTTTCCGCGCCCATTCAGATTATGTTATAGAAAACGGCGGGGCTGTCTCCGATGCGGAGAAAGCCGCCGCCGAGACAGCCGAACTGATAAAGAAAAGGTTTGAAATAAAAACATAAAGAAAAGGAAACAAAAGAAATGTCAAACAAATTAGCAAAAAAAGAAAATCCGACAGGGCTGGTAGTGTTTATTGTTATAATGCTTATTATCGGGATAGGGCTGCTGATAATCTTCCGCGAGCCGCCCGAACAGCCGCAGATGAGCGAGCAGCCTGCAAAGACCTATTTCACCTACCCGACCTATTACAAAGAATATGTCATGCAGTCGGCGGAGGAATTTGGCGTTGACCCGTGTTACATATACGCCGTTATACGCACCGAGTCCTCTTTCGTCGAGGACGCGGAATCCAATGTCGGTGCGCGTGGGCTTATGCAGATAATGCCCGACGCTTTCGACTGGATACAATACAGGCTCGGCGGCGACGACGGGCTTACTTTCGATGATATGTACACGGCGGAATATAATATACGCTACGGAACATATTTGCTTTCGTATCTCTACAATGATTTCGGCAGCTACGAGCTTACCTCTGCCGCGTATCATCAGGGAATGAACGCCGTTCAGGCTTGGATAGACGACGGCACGATAGATCCCGAGCATTTCAATATCGACGAAGGCATTGACGCTATGCCCTCCGATGTCACCAAGGATTATATTTACAAAGTGGTAAAAACATACAGAAAATACAAGGGGCTTCCCGAGTTTAATGGAGGAAATGAAAATGAGTAACGAAAAAGAAAAGACCGCAGGCGAGTTGCTTGAAGAGCAGCTTTGCGAAAAGCCGAAGAACGCCGCGCTCATCATGAGCGACGAGGAAATTGCAAAGGCGGACGAGTTCTGCGAGGGCTACAAGAGCTTTCTGAACGCCGCAAAGACCGAGCGCGAGGCGACCGCCGAAGCGGTAAGGCTTGCCGGAGAAGCGGGTTTTGAGGAATACGTTCCAGGAAAGAAGTACGCGCCCGGCGAGAGATTCTATTTCAACAACCGCGGCAAGTCGATCATACTGACTGTTATGGGTAAAAAGCCGCTTGCGGAGGGCATTCGCCTTGCGGCGGCGCATATCGACTCGCCCCGCCTTGACCTGAAACAGCACCCGCTTTACGAAGACAAGGACATGGCGCTTTTCAAGACCCATTATTACGGCGGAATCAAGAAGTACCAGTGGACGACTGTTCCTATGGCGCTGCACGGCGTTATCGTCAAGGCGGACGGCGAGAGCGTGAAGGTCTGCATCGGCGAGGACGACGGAGACCCCGTTTTCTGCGTGACCGACCTGCTTATCCACCTTGCGGGCGAGCAGATGCAGCGCACTCTTGCGAAGGGCATCACGGGCGAGGAGCTTAATCTGCTTGTCGGGTCGAGACCCTTCCGCGACGACAAGGTTTCTAAGAAAGTCAAGCTCAACATTCTGCGCATTTTAAACGAGAAGTACGGCATCACCGAGCATGATTTCGTTTCGGCGGAGCTGGAGATAGTCCCCGCGTTCAAAGCGCGTGATTTGGGCTTTGACAGAAGCATGGTCGGCGCTTACGGTCAGGACGACCGCGTTTGCGCTTATCCGTCACTCATGGGAATTATTGCCTGCAAAGACCCCGAGTACACCGCAATGACCGTTCTCACCGACAAGGAGGAGATCGGCAGCGAGGGCAACACGGGTCTGAACAGCTCGTATCTGCCGTATTTCATTGATGACCTTGCCGAAACGCAGGGCGTTAAGGGTCACACGGTCATCAGCCATTCGGTATGCCTTTCCGCCGATGTGAACGCCGCCGAAGACCCGACCTTCTCCGACGTGACCGAGAGCCGCAACGCCTCTAAGCTGGGCTACGGCGTGGTATTCACGAAGTACACGGGCGCACGCGGCAAGAGCGGCACTTCCGACGCTTCCGCCGAAACGGTGGGCTTTGTGCGCCGCATGATGGACGAAGCGGGCGTTATCTGGCAGACGGGCGAGCTTGGCAAGGTTGACGCTGGCGGCGGCGGAACGGTAGCCTGCTACATCGCCGACCTCGACATGGACGTTATTGACATGGGCGTGCCTGTGCTTTCGATGCACGCGCCGTTCGAAGTAACATCGAAGCTCGACACCTACCAATGCTATCTCGCCGTAAACGCCTTTTTTAGTTAATAGTTAAGAGTGAATAGTGAACAGTTAAGGTATCGCCTGCGGCGATGTTGCGCGGCGATGGCATGAATGCACAAACTGCGTTTGTGCCGTTCATGCAGCCGCGCATTGACTCGCTTCGCTCGTCAGCAGAACCGATAAAAAGCGGAGCGAAGCGTCCGCATAATCGCGCCGAAGGCGCTCCTTAACTATTCACTTTTCACTATTCACTGTTCACTTTTTTGCAAAGCGGAGGAATTAAATTGGCAAATACAAATTTAGTTGACGAAATAAAAAGACGGCGTACCTTCGCCATAATCTCGCACCCCGACGCAGGTAAAACTACGCTTACCGAAAAATTCCTGCTGTACGGCGGGGCTATCGCGCAGGCGGGCGCGGTAAAGGGCAAAAAGAACGCCCGTCACGCCGTTTCCGACTGGATGGAGATTGAAAAACAGCGCGGGATCTCGGTAACATCTTCGGTAATGCAGTTCAGCTACGAGGGACACGTTATCAACATTCTCGACACGCCGGGACATCAGGACTTCTCGGAGGACACCTACCGCACACTTATGGCGGCGGATTCGGCGGTCATGGTCATCGACGCTTCAAAGGGCGTGGAGAATCAGACCCGCAAGCTGTTCAAGGTCTGCGCGATGCGGCATATCCCGATATTCACGTTTATCAACAAGCTCGACCGCGAGGCCCGCAGCCCGTTCGAACTCATCGACGAGATCGAAAACGAGCTTGGTATGCCCACCTGCCCGATCAACTGGCCCATCGGCTCGGGCAAGGAGTTCAAGGGCGTGTTCGACCGCCGCAGCCGCCACGTTATCTACTTCGACCCGACGGGCGGCAGCCACAAGGTCTCGGCGACCGAAGCTGACCTCTCCGACCCCGCGCTTGCCGACATTCTTGGCGACACCAATTATGAAGCGCTCAAAGACGACATCGAGCTGCTTGACGGCGCGTCGGACGAGCTTGACCTTGAAGCGGTGCATAACGGGCGGCTCTCACCTGTGTTTTTTGGCTCGGCGCTGACGAATTTCGGCGTTGAACCGTTCCTCGAAAAGTTCCTCGAAATGACCCCGCCGCCGATGCCGCGCACCTCGACCGAAGGCGTTATCGACCCGTTCTCGCCCGATTTCTCGGCATTCGTGTTCAAGATCCAGGCGAACATGAACAAGGCGCACCGCGACAGAATCACGTTCCTGCGCGTCTGCTCGGGCAAGTTCGACAAGGAAATGGACGTACTTCACGTTCAGGGCGGGAAGAAAATGCGCCTTTCGCAGCCGCAGCAGATCATGGCGCAGGAGCGCGAGATCATCGACGAAGCCTACGCGGGCGACATCATCGGCGTGTTTGACCCGGGTATTTTCTCGATAGGCGACACGGTTTGCGCTCCGAACAAGAAGTTCATGTTCGAGGGAATCCCCACTTTTGCGCCGGAGCATTTCATGCGCTACCGCTCGAAGGACACGATGAAGCGCAAGCAGTTCGTTAAGGGCATCACGCAGATCGCGCAGGAAGGCGCAATTCAGATCTTCCGCGAGCCGCTGCTCGGCATGGAGGAGATAATCGTCGGCGTTGTGGGCGTGCTGCAATTCGACGTTTTCGAGTACCGCATGAAGAACGAATACGGCGTGGATATGCTCAAAGAGGGGCTTAGTTATTCGCACATCAGGTGAATAGACAAATCGCCCGTTGAAGCGAAGGATTTGAAGATAAGCTCCGACACGAAGGTCGTTACCGATATGCGCGACCGTCCGCTGCTGCTGTTCACGAGCGAATGGAATATTCGCTGGGCGCTGGAGCGCAACGAGGGCTTGGAGCTTTCGGAGTTCAGCAGGGGAGACCTGCAATAAGCCCCTGCGCGGGGAGGCGTGCTTTTGGCACGCTTACATCGTGATAAACTTTCATGTCGTCCCCGCGCAGTCGTATCAAAAGAGAAATAATAAAAGCCCTTGTCGGTCATTGCCGTCGGGGCTTTTTCTTATGAATTGAGGACTGTAAACTCACAAAATCTCATTAACCGTCTGCGCGGGTGCCGGGGGAACAAAAAGTCCGCAGGACAACCCGCCTGCGGACTGATAATTTATTAAGCCATTGGAATTTACACCTTTCATAGATTATGTGAAAAGTATCTATCTCATTGGACTCTATCCTTTCAGATAAATTGTACCTTTAGGCACTAAGCGTAAATGTCAAGCTGAATAGTACTTCGGACTCACCCCTTAATGCTAAATATCTAACCTCTTCGATGTGAGCATTTTCATAGCACATCACCTCTCTTGTTCAAACTGTGGCTCACCCCGCGCTCTTACGCTCTGCCGAGTTCCCCTCCGTGACATTATCGGAAGTTCACCTGTCAGCCGTCCTTTGAGCCGGAATGCCGGTGATTCAAGCTATACTTGAAGTAAAAGTCGTAAATGTCAAGCTAAATAGTTCTTTGGACTCACCCTTTCGCGCTAAAATTCAAACCTCTTCGATGTGAGCTGAATCATAACACATCACTCCTGTATGTAGAATGTGGTCTGTTCATCTGGAACGACCGACCCGCGCCTGTAAGTCTCCCGTGACATTATGCGGAAACCCCTTCCAATGCGCCCCGTCGCTCCGAACAGCGGGAAGTTCAAAGCATTACGCTCTGAATAGTGTCGTAAATGTCAAGCTAAATAAACCTTTGGACTCACTCCTTACGCTTTAATATCCCGTCGCTTCGAGGTGCCTAATACTTTCATAAAACACCAACTCCGATCGTAATATTTTAAGAGTCCTCCTACTGCTTCGCCCCCGGAAACCCCTCGCCGTGACATTAAGCGGCAAACCTTCCGACCGATGCGAAATATTCGGACTGTGTGAATTCTAAGGAAAAAACGGTGCCGGGTCTTATCCGGCGGTCAGAAAACTAATCCGACCTGAAAACCAAATTGTACATGGGAATCACTCCAAACATCTATTTATTCGTAAATCTCCGGGTAACTCTCATAAGCGTCACGCCCCTTTTACGAAGTCTTTAAGGTGTCGGGGAAAAATCATTTAGTACATCGGAAACACTCCTGACTTATTTTATATCCGTAAATCTCATGTGTACTTTCATAGGCGACACACCCTTTATAGAAAATTACGGGTATCAAATCAGTTAGTACATGGGAAACACTCCTTATTCAGATGATATTCGGTTTAAAACCTCTTAAAATCATAGGAATCAACCCTTTGTATGTGATACTGTTCCGCACCGTGCGGAGCTTAAAGAAAACCATTTGCCGTATACTGCGGCTATTCAATTTTAGAGAAGAGAACTTTCGAGCAGAGTAAAGTCAACAAGGACATTATGTTATGATCGTCATAACCAAAACTCAAGCCCGCCGTTTATTTCATCATACTATTCAGATCCCGGGGAACTAATGCGGGGCGAACGCCTGTCTCCCAATTCGTTCGGGAATCTCTCTTAAACTAACGGCTGCCAGCGAGCTTCGGAGAACTCTGCTGAATTTCAGAAACATCCATTGGACTCGCTCCCTTCCTGCCAAATTAGAAACATTCAGCAGCACCTACCGTCATTGGTCAAGCCATGCAATGTATTGACCGGTCGATGAACCTCTGCCGTGTTCCAAGGTGACGTTTCCGAAAAAAGAACTGCACCTTATCCGTTTCCCGATAGCCTTCTTTGAAGCCTTTCGGCTGCCTTTGAGCTATCTTTCTGTTTCTTTATGCTGTTTTCTTTTCTCTGATGTTATTATAGCACATACGAAGGAGAATGTCAATAGTTTTTTTCAAGATTACAAGAAAATTTTTGTGACTAATTTTGTATACAATTACTACTTGACAAATAAGGCAAGCTGTGATATAATATCTATGTAAGCGCGTGATTATTTTGGAAAGTTAAGGAAATGTACTTTAGGAGGAAAATAATATGGACGAGATGACAAGCGGAATGAATGAATATACGCCCGATATTTATGTACTTGAAGATGATGAGGGCAACGAGACCGAGTTCGAGCTGGTCGATATTCTCAGCTTTGAAGGCGAGAAGTATTTCGGACTTACACCTTATATAGAGAACCCCGAGGACGCTCCCGAGGATGGCGAGCTGGTTATCCTTAAGAGCAAGTTTGAGGGCGATGAAGAGCTTATGGTCACTATCGACGATGAGGAGGAATACGACCGCGTCGGAGAGGCTTTCCTGAAATTCATTGCCGAGAAATACGGCGACGAGGAAGAAGAGGACTGATAAGCTAAGGTATATTTACCGGGTATTGCGGTAATAATACATCAGGGGGCTTTTAAGGCTTCCGCAAAAAATTTAATATTGTCAAAATTACTGCTGTGTTCGTTAGTATGGGTTCAATTTAATCCAACACTTATGTAATCAGGGATTCGCTCTCCGTTAAGCTAATGCAGACCTCCCGCCTGGCACCGCGTGAGCCGTGTAAAATCAGGATCGGACGAAGGGAGCGTGATGCTTTTGGGGCGTTTTACCCGTCCTGCTTTTGCGGGTTTTATTATCTCATACGACGGCATGGCGGTTTTTTTGTGCCTTATTCCCTTTTTCGGAGGTGTTTTTTAATATGGAGGCTGTGGTAGTTCTTGTTATACTTGCGGTGCTTGGCGTGATTCTGGGCGTGAGCCTTACTTCCGTCGCGGCGGTGCTTATGGTGCTGATGATCGCTGCGCTGGTGCTTATGCTGATCTTTTTCCTTTATATGTCGGTGATCCTTCTGCGGTCTGAACGCGCAGAGGGCGAGCTTGACGGCTTTGAAAAGCCCGAACACGGCTATGAGACCGCTTTTTATCTCTGCGAGGGCAGCGAACGCCTGCCGAATATTTTTCCCGCCGAAAACGTCATGCGCGAGTTCATCTACCGCAAGGGCAGAACAAAGCTGCGGCTTTTCCGCGGAAAGCGCCGCAGCTATGTGATCGACCGCCACAGCATGGCGATAATTATTTTCGGGCTGATACTTACTCTGCCGAGCCTTGCTTATGTTATCATCGAGTTTTCTCAGATTCGGAAAGGCTGACCTCCTCGTCATAGACCTTTTTCGCGTACACGCAGGAGGCGATCATCGCAGCGATGTTGTACACGAGCGTGAGCAGTATCGCTATTGCCGGCTTTGCGAACAGCGCCGTAACTACGGTCAGCAGTCCCGCGAGCATCAGCGCCTTTCCGCCGTAGACGTTGCTTTTGCGCCAGGTGTTGTCGTTGTACATACTGTACTGTGTGCGCAGTCCGACGGTGCCGTTCGGCTTGGTCTTGGGGAGAAAATTTCCGCAGACGATGAACATTATCCCCAGCATCAGCGAGGTTATGCCGAGACCGTTATCTTCGAAGTTTTCCGCACCCACCTTGCCCGCACGGTCGGCAGACCAGAGCATATAGCACTGCATAGCGCCGAACATAAGCGCCGTGCAAAGCGATATTATGTTGAATACCTTAGCGTTTGAGACCGTTTCAGCGGTCTTTTTTTCATCCTTTGAAGCCGCCGCCTTCTTTGTCATCGAGTGCGAAATTGCCGCGAACATCAGCACGCTCCCGACCGTGACCAACGGCATGATGAGGTAGGTGTATTTTGAACCGAAGCCGTCTATCCTGCCGGAAATATCGTAATGCGTCGGCACGGTGTCGGGCATAAGCCTGACAGCAACACCTGTTATTATTATCTGCAAAGCCGTGATTATCCAAATTGCTTTTTTCATTTTCTGTCACCTCCGAATTGCTGCACCCACATTATAAGCTCGTCCAGTACGGACGTGTTTATCTCGTAGAATACGAAGTTTTTTTGCTTGTACTCGATAATAAGGTCTGCCTGTTTCAGCAGCCGCAGATGATATGAAAGCGCGGGGGGGCTTATGCCGAGCCTTTCGGCTATCTCGCCCGCGCTGAGTTTGCCGTTTCGCAGCATGACGAGAATATCCCGCCGCTGACTGTCGGCAAGTACCTTGAAGATATTGGTTTCTCCCATGACATCACCTGTTTAAAAATTTCTTTAAACAGATTATAGCATAGCAAGGCGGGGTTGTCAAGGGTATTTAAAAATATTTTTAAGTTACCGTGAACCGCTGACGGGGATACGTTTCCGCGAAAAAAAGAGGAGAGCTTTTTTACAGCTCTCCTTACAATATGTTTATTCGTCTGTTAATTTGTTACCGCACACACGGCAGTATTTCGCGCCGGGCTTTTGCTCTGCGCCGCAGTTTCCGCAGTATTTTTTCGGCGGCTGAACCACATTATTACCCGCGTTGCCGAACCCCGGCAGCGGAGAACCGCGCAGCGCCGAAGGCGGCCCGTAAACGGTCTGCACTTCATCGTTCCAATTATTCGGCTGCTGCTGCCGCGCCTCCTGATATACAGGCTGCTGCGGAGCATACTGATTCTGATACGGATACCCCTGCGGCTGCTGAACGGGCGGTATCGTCGGAGCCGTCTGCATGGGCTGCGGTGCCGCAGGCGCATAGTAGGGATTGTATGGCTGCTGAGTGCCGAACACATAAGCCGCATTCGGCGCGGCGGGTACGGGCGCTAAGTTCATTCCCGCGTAAGGGTCGTAGGGGTTAAAGCCCTGCTGACGGTAGAAGGGGAAAGGCATACCGAAGAAACGGCGCTTTTCCGATGTTTTTCCGCCTATCCTGTCCTGCATTGCGCCGTCAAGCTGTTCGTAGTAGTAGCGGTTGTAGATGTTGTGGGTCTCGTTCTTTGCGCGGCGTATCGTCTTGCCCATAAGCACATAAATAAAGATCATCACGCCGATAAGCACGACAAGCGCACCTGTGCTGACCGCCTGCGAATCCTCGTAGATAGCGGGTAAGGTCACGAGGAAATCGTATGTACCGTGTATAGCCACCGAGAAAATGAAAGCCTTGCGTTCGGGGTGGGTTTCGGGCTGAACGTTGTTGTAGCGGCGGTATTTCGAAATGCCGAACCAGTAGCCCATTACAATGCCCGTAATGGCGTGAAGCGGTATCGAAAGCACTCCGCGCATCGCCGCCGTTTCAAGCGGGCTGTCGTTGCCGACGAACACATACATAAGGTTTTCGAGGGTGGCAAAGCCGAGCGCCGAAGCCGCGCCGTAGATAACGCCGTCGTAGGTGTTGTCAAAATCGCGGTCATGGAAGATTATCCATTTGAACGTGAAGTATTTGCAGGCTTCCTCGACGGGTCCCACGACAAGCATATATTCGAGAAACTCCTTGATCGTAACGCCCGAGTTTGTGCCAAGGTCGAGCGAGAGTATCACGACAAACAGCGTAAGCACGAATGACCCCAGCATTTCAAGGATCACAGCGGCTATCGTTGAAAGTGCGCTTATCCCGAATACCGAAGCGACCTTTTTTATCGGTTCGCGCTTGAATCTTGCGTTGGCAAGCACAAGAGCCATTATAACTATCGTGGGCAGAAGTGCAATGCCGAGTGTTATTGCGTTTAAAGCAGTTCCCATTTTTATCGTCTCCATTTTTGTTTTATTATTTTCTGTAAATGAGCAATGATGTCCGCTCGCGCAGATACTGACGGTTTCACAATAAATTTCTTCGCTGTCACGAATCTGACCGCTCCGCACAATTCTTGTAGGGCGGCTGCACGAACTTGTTCGTGCAGCCCCTTCCTAAGACTTTTGGTTTGTCCTCACTTTGCGTTTTTTATGGTTTTCGCTCATTTATAGATTTTTCTATCCTGTTCAGAAATCGTCGTCAAGGTCTTCAAGGTCGTCCCAGCTGTCGGTCTCCTCGCCATAAAGACAGACGCAGTTCTTCCCGTTATTCTTCGCACTGTAAAGCGCACTGTCGCTCTGCCGCATAAGCGCCTCAAAATCAAAGCCGTTCCCCTTCGTCGCCGACGCTATCCCCGCGCTTATACTCAGCCCAGAGAACATCTCATGCCCCCTGAAAGCCCTTGCGAGATTCGCCAGAACGTGTTCCACACGCTGTTTTATCCCCGAGACAGGCGTGCCGTCGCATTCCGCCACAAGAAACTCATCGCCGCCCAGACGCACAACTAAATCGCCCGGAAAGCTCGAACGCAGCGTGCGGGCAGCAAGCACCAGTGCTTCGTCCCCGACATGATGACCGTAAGTGTCGTTGACTTCTTTGAAATTGTCAAGGTCGAATGTTATCACGGTCAGCAGCTCGGACTGTTTCAACTCGTCAAGCCTTGCGGAAAGACTGCGGCGGTTGTCAAGCCCCGTGAGGAAATCGGTGTTGGCGCTCTCTATGGTCTGCCGCTCGAAATGGCGCTCAATGGTAACGTCGCGGAAAATACATATCCCGCCCATTTTTTCGTGGAAAACGTCGATAAGCGGTTCTTCACCGTAAACCAGCACGCGCTCCTCGCCGTGAACGTCCACACGAAGCTCCTCTCTGCCGCCGACGTTTATCATGCGCCCCGAGAGATACTCGTCCTTCCATAAGTGGAAATTCATGCCGAGAATATTCTGCGCCCTGCCGAAGTAGGTCTCGAACTGCTTGTTCGCGCTGATTATCATGCCCCTTGCGTCCTGTATGATTATAGCAAACGGCATACTTTCGAGCAGAACGTCCATTTCGGAGCTTACATTCTGTATGTCGGTGACATCGTGCGCGATGCCGCAGGTGCCGAATATCCTGCCGTCGGTGTCGATAAGCGGCGATTTGTAGGTCTTGAAAAGCCGCATACCGCTCTTTGTCTTTATGCGCTCGTCGAAAAGGCAGGTAGTCCGCGCCTCCATTACAACGTCCTCCGACTCAAGGCAGACATACTCGCCCTGATCGTACTCCTCCTTCGGCATATCCCAGATGTAGTAATGACCGCGCTTGTATATCTGCTGTTTGGATTTCTCGACGGTGCGGCAGAAGCTCTCGTTCACGATGAGGTGTGCGCCGATCTCGTCCTTGAACCACGCAAGGTCGGGTATGCTGTCAATAGCGGTGTTGAGACAGATAGTCATTTTGCGGTAATCGGCGGCGGTCTTCATGCGGCGGGCTAAGATGTTGAAGTAGGTGATAAGCATTGTTTCGGAGCGGGAGCCGTCTGGCAGCGCCCAGATACCGTCGGCACGGAACATAACAAGCTCGTCAGCGTCCTCGAAGCGCGAAGCGTAGTCGATAACGATAAGATTGCGCCCGTAGGCAAGGAGCGTATCGTCAAGGCGTTCGATGCCGTCGGCGATAACGGCGGAATCGGGCGGAAGAGCGCCAAGGTCGCTTGAATCCTCCAGCGTGAGGAATTTGAAACCGCAGTCTTCGGGCGGTTCGCAGGCAGCGAACAGCTTTTCAAGCTCGTCGTCGTCGCTCAGGATATAAAATTTCAGCGTATTAAAATACATGGAAAAAACTCCGATCGGTAAATGATTGTTCCGGAAACTCCGAAACTGAACAAAATAGATAATAATATTATACTATAATTCAAGGAAATTGTAAAGTAAACAAAGAAACTTTTCATGATTTATTAATAAAAATCGTGATGTCAGCGGTTTTAATGCTGATTTTTTAAACTTTTTGCCGCAGCGCTTGAAATTGTTTGCAATTTGTGGTAAAATAGTATTTGTCAGAGCGTGTTTATACACTTGTATACAAATGTATGCTTAAGCATACAAAAGATACTGATACTGATACAGATACTGATACTGATACAGATAATGATACGGATACTGTAAATGATATTGTTATTGTTAATGAGAGTGAGTATGATACTGTGCTTCGCTTAAAAAACAACAACTCCCCCCGCATACAAACAAAAAATATTTTTTCTTTTTAGCCAAAACATCAGACAAATATTTATCAGGCAGGTGAAAGCATTGAAAAAAGCGATAGCGTTCATTTCATATATGCTCGTATTCATACTGATATGGATACTTCTTGACGTTATCTGGACGGTCTTTGTCGAAAAGGCGAGCTATTCGTTTACGGCGATAGACAGCCTTTTTATGCCTGTCACCGTCGGCGTTTTATCGTGGCTCTTTTCGGGACTTCGCAGGAATACGACAAAGAAGGGCGGCAAGCTGAGAAAAGGTAAAAGTGAATAATTGATGAACTTTCGTCCGGAACGCTTGACAAACGCTTTTCTGTGTGATAAAATAAATTTTAACCTAATATAGAAAGCTGTGAAGGGAAAGTCCTTGGTTTCACTTGTGAACGGTAACAGAGAGCGCTCCGATTGCTGAAAGGTGCGCGGTTTTCACGAAATTAAGGGTACCATTCCCCGAGTGCGCCCAATAAGCGACGGGTAAGCTCCGTTAAAGGCTTTGCGCCGTAAGAGCGGCGTGTAAGGCGGTCTGCGTATAAATAAAGGCAGCCGCGAAACGGGTGGAAACGCGGTAATTATCGCCCCGATGCTGCATTTTTGCGGTATCGGGGCTTTTTGGCATTTTTGGGGGTGAGTGCGGCGGCGAAGTTCAAAGACAGCGATATTATCATTATCAGGCGGTGCCTTGCGGTGATATGCTATGCCGCTATGCTTGCCGCCGACGGATACATCGCTTACATTATTTACCTCTCGTATTACGGGGGAATGACCTACTATCTCGGGCAGGCGGTCTTTGTGCCGGTGTTCATCGTCAGCTACTGGTTCTCCACCTTTTTTTCGCAGCTGACGTTCGGCAGACAGGGCGGCAGGCGAATCGTACCAAAATGGCTCGGGGCGGTGCTGAACGGCTTATCGACGCTTATCAGCGCGGCGTTCCTGGCATTCTGGGGGTACATCTATTACAACCAGCTGATGTACACGCCCGAGAACGAAAAGGCTCTGGCACAAACACATTTGTGCTTACAGGCAGCGGCAATAATAGTGAATAGTTAATAGTGAATAGTGAATAGTTATGGTGTTCGCTTCGCTCACAGATTTAAAATTATAAAAATACGCGCCGAAGGCGCTCCTTAACTATTCACTATTCACTTTTCACTATTAACTTTTTAAGAAAGGACGGTTTTCAAAATGAACGAGTTATGTAAAATAATCAAGGAAGTTGTCGTGCCGAATTTCCTCAACATAAGGGTCTCGCTAAAGACCTACGACCGTGACGCGCTGTGCTGCGGCGCTCCGTGCTGGCGCTGGGCATATCACGCGATCCATTCGGCGGACAAGTGGTTCATCAACCCGAATGTCTATGACGAACCGCCTTTTCATACCGAGGGGCTTGACAATCCCGACAATCCCTCCGATACCGTGCTTACGGACGAACAGCTTCTTGAATATCTCGACGCGGTGGAGAAGAAGACCCTCGATTATCTCGACAGCCTTACCGACGAGCAGCTTTACGAAAAGCCCGAGGGCTGCCGCTACACCCGCATGGAGCTTGTTCTCCGCCAGTTCAGGCATATATCCTTCCACACGGGTATGCTGAACGGTCAGACCGCCCTTGCAACGGGGCAGTTCCCGATGTGGGTCAGCGAAACGGGCAAGTACGTTGACGACGGCATATTCTTCGGCAGATACCGCAAGGGCAAGGTTGAGCCGTAAAGGAATCTATAAATGAGCAGCACCGTCAACTTGAGAATATCGCAAGGCTTGTAGGGCGGGGGCTTGCCCCATACGCACTAACCTAACGCAAAAATATCGAAAACACGATGATTTTGGGGTAATGCGGACGTAACGGGCGGGAGCAAGCCCGCCGCCCTACGATATAGTGGTTATTGGACAAGTTTGACGAAAAATGGCATAAATTCACGGAAACGGCAGGTGATATATTATGGAAAGAAAAGGCTTTGTATCGCTTTGGGCGGGTAATTTCGGTACGTTTAAGAACGCTATTTCCTATACCGAAAAGAATTATTCCGACGAAGCGCAGGAAGATGTTGAGCTGTACAAAAGCGAGCTTATGAAGGATTTCGGGATAGATATGGACGGCGACTACGACGAGGATTTCGTTGAGTGCATTTGCAACGGACGAAAGACCAAAAGCATTGCCGCACTTATAGAAGGCTGTTCCGAATGCGAAGCCGTCACGAAGGCTTTTGCTGAGGCAACAGGCGACGAGCTGCCCGACAGCTTTGATTCGGCAATACTGCTCTTTGATTACGAATATGACGGCGGCACGAACGTCAGCGCGGCACATAAGGCGGTATTTATTGATTGTGTTAATGTTGATTATGTTGATTATGATAATTAAATACGAAAGGACAGATAAGTATGATTAAACTTACTCTCAAAGACGGCAGCGTGCGCGAGATAGAATCCGCACAGCCCGCAGCTGAGATCATCAAGGGGATAGGCATGGGGCTTTACAAGGCTGCCTGCTGCGTAAAGATCAACGGCGAGGTGAAGGACATCCGCACCGTCGTTGACAGCGACTGCGAATTTGAGGTGCTGACCTTCGACAGCAAGGCAGGCGCGGAGACTTTCAGACACACCGCAGCTCACCTTATGGCGCAGGCGGTAAAGAACCTCTACCCCGAAGCCAAGCTCGCAAGGGGTCCCGCTACCGAGACCGGCTATTACTACGATTTTGAGGTAGAAAAGCCCTTCTCACCCGAAGACCTTAGCAAGATAGAAGCCGAGATGAAAAAGCTCGCCAAGGAGGGCTACGAGCTTGAACGCTTTGAGCTTTCCGCCGAGGAGGGCATAAAGCTCATGGAGGAGCGCGGCGAAAAGTACAAGGTAGAGCTTATCAAAAAGCACGACGACCGCGGCGAAAAGCTCAGTTTCTACAAGCAGGGCGATTTTATCGACCTCTGCGCGGGTCCCCATATCATGAATGTGTCGGTAATAAAGGCGGTCAAGCTGCTTTCCTGCACGGGCGCTTACTGGGGCAAGGCGGAGGACGGGATCCAGCTTTCGCGTATCTACGGCACCGCCTTCCCGAAGGCTTCCATGCTTGAAGAACATCTGAAAGCGCTTGAAGAAGCCAAGCTCCGCGACCACAACAAGCTCGGTCGTGAACTGGAATATTTCACCACCGTTGATTACATCGGTCAGGGTCTGCCTATCCTTCTGCCGAAGGGCGCTAAAGTTATTCAGACCTTACAGCGCTGGATAGAGGACGAGGAATACAAGCGCGGCTATCAGCTGACCAAGACCCCGTTCATGGCAAAGCGCGACCTGTACAAGATCTCCGGTCACTGGGATCACTACCGCGACGGTATGTTCATTTTCGGCGACCCCGACGACGAGAGCAAGGAATGTTTTGCGCTCCGTCCGATGACCTGTCCTTTCCAGTATCAGGTATTCCTGAACAGAAAGCGCAGCTACCGCGATCTGCCGATGAGACTGGGCGAGACCTCCACGCTTTTCCGCAACGAGGACAGCGGCGAGATGCACGGTCTTATCCGCGTTCGTCAGTTCACTATCTCGGAGGGACATCTTATCCTGCGCCCCGAGCAGCTTGAAGAAGAGTTCAGGGGCTGTCTCGACCTTGCGAAATACTGCCTTGAAACGATAGGTCTTGCCGACGACGTAACCTATCGCTTCTCGCAGTGGGATCCCGCCAACCCGAACAATAAGTACGAGGGTACGAAGGAGCAGTGGGACGAGGCTCAGGACGTAATGAAGCGCATTCTCGACAATATCGGTCTTGATTACGAGATAGGCATTGACGAAGCGGCATTCTACGGGCCCAAGCTCGATATTCAGATAAAGAACGTGTACGGCAAGGAAGACACGCTTATCACTATCCAGATAGATATGCTGCTTTCCAAGAAGTTCGGCATGGAGTACGTTGATACCGACGGCAAGATGAAGAATCCTTACATCATTCACCGCACTTCTGTCGGCTGCTATGAGAGAACGCTTGCACTGCTTATCGAAAAATATGCGGGCGTGCTGCCGCTGTGGCTGGCTCCCGAGCAGGTGCGTATACTGCCTATCAAGCCCGAGAACAACGAGTATGCAAAGGCGTTTGCCGAAAGGCTGTCGAATGCGGGTATGCGCGTAACGGTCGATGTTGAGGATTCGAATATCGGTCCGAAGATCAAGAAGGGCAGAAACGACCGTATTCCGTATCTGCTGATATGCGGCGATAATGAGGTCAAGGATAATACCTTTACGGTAAGGTCGCGTAAGGAAGGCGAGCTGCCTGCTATGCCTGCCGATGAGCTGTTTAGTAAGCTCATTACGGAGGTTGCGACGAAGGCGAAGTAAAAGCAAATCCGCAAAACGAGGGCAAAACCAAAAGTCTTAGGAAGGGTCTTCCCCTGCACGAGCTTGCTCGTGTTACTTCCTTCCTAAGACTTTTGATATGCCTCTGCTTTGCTGTTTATATGGCTCTGAAAAAAGTCGTTTACAATGACTAAAATTCTCAATAAGCTCTTGACAAATTTAGCGATTAGTGATATAATATAATCGCGGCGAAATTATACCGCGTAATTATTTTATTGCAAAGGAGATATGTATTGTGGCTTTAATGAATTTGGATACATACGACGTTTACGAGTTCGAGTATAACGGCAATAAAATTACCGTTGGAAATTCCGAGCTTAAGGCAAAGATCGTCCTCATGATCAACGGCGAGGTCGCGGCGGAAAGCACGGGAATCAAGGCAGTTACCGGCATCGGAGAGCTTGAAGGCAAGCTCGAAAACGGCGCTGTGGTAAAGGCTTCGATCAAGAAGATCAAGCTCGGCGACAGTGAGTGCAAGGTCACTGTTGACGGCAAGGAGCTGACTCTCGTTTCCGAAAATCACGGCAAAAAGAACATTGCCGATGAGGCTGCCAAGAAAGCGGGCGCAGTCGCCGGTCAGGCAAAGGACGCTGTAAAGGGCGTTGCCGAAAAGGTCACGGGCAAGAAATAAGCGCGGATAACGCAGGGCGGGAGCCTGAACTCCCGCCCTTTTTTTATTTATCCTGAAAAACATTGCTGTAAAGAATGCGCGGCTGCGGCTTTCTGCCGTGTATCGCGAAAAGCTCGGTCAGCGTGACAAATTCATAGCCCTGCGCCGCAAGCTCGGGCATTACGGTTTTCAGCGCCTGAACGGTCTTGTCGTTCCATTTCATATCGTGCAGCAGGAACATTACGCCGTCGGCGGCGGAGGAAAGCATCTTTTTTGCGCGTTCGTCGGCGGGGAAATCAGGCTCCCAGTCGTTGCAGCCCACGCCGCAGATGAACGGGTAGGGAATAGTATCGAACATAAGTTCGTTGTAATAGATGAACGGGGGGCGGAAGAATTTCGGCTCCTCGCCGATGACCGACACAATGCGGCGGGTGGTCTCCTCTGTTTCGGCGGCGATTTCCTCGCGGGTGAATTTTGTCATATCCTGATGAGTGAGCGAGTGGTGGTCTATTTCGTGACCCGATTCGTATTCGCGCCTGATAAGATGTTCTGTCTCGGGGGTGATATGTTCGCCGATAAGGAAAAAAGACGCTTTGGCGTTGTATTCGTCGAGCAGGTCAAGCACCTGCGGAGTTATCACGGGGTCGGGACCGTCATCGAAGGTCAGGGCTATTGTTTTTCTTTCGTTCATAGGTTTGTTCTCCTTTTACGTTTAATATTTTTATATATTATGAAATGTAGTACGGGGTTCATTTATTGGCGTGATCGTAGGGGCGCTCCTGTGTGAGCGCCCGTTTTGTGGGGTGGGTCGCGCTATTTGCGGGCGAACACATAGGTGCGCCCCTGCACAGAAACCGCCTGAATATCCTTTACTCAGGGTCAGGAAAAGCAGTGGAGGGGTGAGCATTGCGCGTCCGTGAAATTCCTCGGATTTTTGGTTTGCCGACGTTTTGCGCTTTTATATATCTTCCTGCGCGAGTATAAGCTCCCCGAGCTTCATATCTATCGGGGTCGTCAGCTTTATATTGTATTCTCCGCCCTGGACCAGCCCTACCGGCTTCCCAAGCTCTCTTAGCAGCCCCGCCGTATCGGTCAGCCTTGAAACGGTCTCATGCGGCAGCCGTTCAAAAGCGTCCGACAATACCGAAAGCCAGAACGTCTGCGGCGTGAGCGTGCGAAACAGCTTCGAGCGGTCGGGTACGCTGTCAATACCCCTGCCGTCCTCCGAGCAGAGAATAGTGTCCTTGACAGGCGCACACACCGTCACGCCGTCAAAGCTGTCAAGCGCGGAAATGCTCTGCTCTATCTCGCGGACTGTCACAAACGGGCGCACGCCGTCGTGCGTAACAATAATATCGTCGTCCGAAATGCCGTGTTCGCCGCGTATAGCCTCGATTATCCGCAGAACCGTGGCGTTGCGGTCGCTGCCGCCCGCGATGACCCTTATTTTCCGCGTATCGGGAATGAATTTGCGGCACATTTCCGAAAGCTGTTCCGTCCAGCCGACATGAACTCCGATGTATAAAATGTCAATTTCAGGGCAGTCAAGAAAGCGCTCTGCCGTGCGGATGATCACGGGCTTGCCGCACAGCGGCAGAAACTGCTTCGGAATATCCGCGCCCATGCGGGAGCCTGTTCCCCCCGCGACGATCGCTCCGTATATCATGATTTTACCTCCGTATATGGCAAACAGCGGAAAAAAATTTCTCCGCTGTCATATCCTGTTATTCTGAAAAATCCGAAAATATCAATTTTCTGTAATAGCTGGTACTGTCATAAACGACTGTATTGTGCGACTTTGTTTCCTTGCCGTAGGCGGCGGTGAGCATTTTGCCCTCGTCGGGAGCGTTCCCCGCGATGTCGCCGCCGCTGTACGATACTATGAACGTCATCTTGCAGCTCTTGCCCGATTTCCCGCAGGAGCATAACAGGCAGACCGTCAGCATTATGACAGCCGCTATACAAAAAAGATTTTTTTCACGACTATGATTTACTGCTTGTTCTTGTCAAGAAGAGCCGCAATTTTCTGATGCGGGTCGATAACGTCCGAAATGGACATATCATGGTTGAGCGTGGCGATATAGTAAGCGATATACTTCGAGCAGTCAACCTCGTGGAACCACGGGCGCGAAAGCAGCTCGGGCGTGCGGTAGGTGAGATTGGTGCCGAGGACTGCGCTTATCGTGCCGTCGGCATACTTTTCGTCAAATGTCGCAAGACCGTTCGTGAACATACCGTAGGTCGCATAGCAGATTATCTTGTTCGCCCTGCGCTTTTTCAGCTCAATGGCAATATCGAGCATACTTTCGCCCGAAGAGATAAGGTCGTCGGCGATAAATACGTTCTTGCCCGCAACGTCGTTGCCCATATATTCGTGGGCGACAATGGGATTTCTGCCGTCAACAACGGTCGAATAATCGCGGCGCTTGTAGAACATACCGAGATCAACGCCAAGTACCGAAGCATAGTACATATTTCTGTTGATAGCGCCCTCGTCGGGGGAAACTATCATAAAGTTATCCTTGTCGAACTTTATCTCGGGGAAGGTTTTCATCATAGCCTTCAGTACCTGATAGGAAGGCATGATGTTGTCGAAGCCCGTGAGCGGGATAGCGTTCTGCACAGGAGCGGCGGTGCTGTCTGCCGCCGTAAAGGATAGGCATTATAACGTTGATGCGGTGCGCCTTGCCGCTTGCCGCCTGGATAATGCGTTTCAGATCCTGAAAATGATCGTCGGGGGACATGGCGTTTTCTTTGCCGAACATCTTGTAGGTGCAGCTGTAATTAGCCATATCGCAGATGATGAAAAGGTCTTTGCCGCGAACAGTTGTTTTGATAAGTCCCTTGCCGTCGCCCGACTGGAAGCGCGGGCAGTCAGCCTCGATAAGATAAGTCTTTTTCTCGGTGTCCTCAAAGGGCGCTCTCCATTTCAGGAAGTATTCGTTGATGCGGTTGCCAAGCTCGCTTGCGCCTTTCATGGCGATTATCCCGAGCGGTGCCACCGCAGTTGCCGAATCGAATATCTTGTCAACGTTTGTACCCATTTAACAGTTCCTCTTTTCTCTGTTTTTTTGGTTAATCCGATTAAGGCGATAGGGAATATTCAGACCTATCCGCCTGTTTTCTACCCCTTATTATACAATATTCGACGCGATTTTACAATACCTTTTTTAAACAAAAATAAAATTTAACATATTGCCGTGCTTGTGAATATACTCACATTGTCGTGAATCCTCCTTTATTATATAAGGAAACTCAGCAAGCGGGCGCAAAAGCGGTAAATCTATGTATAAAAAGCACATAATACGTCAAAAAAGCCGAATGAAAATGTCGAATGACCCAAACTTAAAAAACTTGCGCAAAATAGGTTGACAAGAGAGAGAAAAGGTGATATAATAAATAAGCTGTCCGATGAGAGGTAGCGAGAAAAACGCA
>CACYSH010000007.1 GCA_902776945.1 uncultured Ruminococcus sp. | reverse complement strand
ATGCAGTAAAGAAAGCCATTGGATATGTTCGTATCTCGGATTGTAAAGGCTGGTTCAGATCTTGCGGCGTGTGTTGCTAATTTGTTGGATTGCTATAAGCTACATTCGATCAGCGACTCAGTGTGCGGATCACTTGAATACATCGTGGACGGGAATAAGACCAGAGGTCATTCGCTTGTCGAGTCTTTTATGTGCGAGACAGAACCCGTCCGAGCAGCCGAACAGTTCCGAGCTGTCCGACAGCGTTTCGGAAGTAGTCGAAGCACCACCAAAGCCCAGCACATAATTCAGTCGTTCGCCCCCAACGAAGTCACCCCCGAACAGGCTATGGAAATAGCGCAGGAATTATGTCACAGACTGCTGAAAGAACAGTATCAATATGTCATTGCGATACATACCGACCACGACCATACCCACGCACATATCATCGTGAATAATACAAATTTCATCACGGGCAGAACCTTTGAAACCGAGCATAATCAGGGCAAGAAAAAAGACCGTGCGTGGGCAGAAGTGCGCCGTATCTCGGACGAGCTATGTAAGGAGAATAATTTGTCTGTTATCGAACACCCCGAAGAAGTCAAGGGTAAGTCACACTGGGAGTGGGACATGAACAGGCAAGGTCTGTCATGGAAAGCAAAGCTGAAATATGCTATCGACCAAGTTGTTAAGGAGAGCGATGACTTTGCAGATTTCCTGCTGAAATGCGCTCAGAACGGCATACTTGTTTACTACAATCCGGAGCATACGATAGACCTGAAATTTATGCTTGCGGAGCAGAAAGAACGTAATCCGAGAGCCAAAATGACGAGGGCAAAAACGCTGGGTTGGTTTTACGAAACGGAACAGATCAAGAGCCGTATTATCCACTACAAAAATGCTATGGAGTACAAGCCGAAAGCAAGGATCGTCCGAATGCCCGTGCAGGCGGAGGAGAACAAGTTTATCCGTGACAGCATCGACCGCAATAACATGAAGTTGACAAGCAAGGCGATGAATATTCTCACCAAGTATGGTGTGACTGCTGAGGAGGCGAAAGCTGCCGCCGTTGATGCTTACGGTGAAAGGATAACTCTTGTCGGCAAGATGAATCAGATCAGCGAGGAGATCAAGGAGCGTGAACAGCAGTTGATATGGCTCAGGACTTACCACAATGCTAAGCCGTTTCACGACCATTATATGTCGCTAAAAGGGCGCAAGCAAAAGAAATATGCCGACCAGTTTGATGCCGAGCTGTATCGGTATTCAGCGACTGAGAGTGAACTCAAAAAAGCGTTCCCGAAGAAAATCCCGACAGTCGAGCAGTTGGAAAAGCATATTTCCAAACTTCGTGGAAAACTGGAAAATATGAACACCAAGTATGACGTATTGGATCAAAAGTCGAGAGAGCTGTCCGAAGCAATGAGGGAGATAGAAGAATTTCTCCGTCAGGAGCAGAAACGGGAACATCAGAAAAAACGCAATCGGAATATCCTTGAATAATACAGCGCATTGCACCGGGGATAATTGTGATATTGCTGCGCCCTGCACAAAGATTATTACAATTATCCCGATATGCTGGACTCTGAAATAATTATCCACTATAATGGATTCACAATAAAACTTTTGGAGGTAACAGCTATGTTAAAAACACCTGAATTGGCAATGCCGAGAACACGAAAGGTCACGACCATTTGCAACGGTAAGCGTGAGGTCTGGAATGACTATGAAGAAGCAAAGTCATATTTCCTTGAACTCATGATGACTGCCGAGGGCGAGGAGCATGACAGAGCAGAGTGCGTTTATATTCAGCTCTTGCATGGGCTGGAGGAGTGTTCGGACGAGGACTAATATGACAAATAAGGAGCGTTACCGCACTGGTAACGCTCCTTAAACTTTATCTCATTCCGTTATTGTTATACTGATCTAAAAAACTTTGAAAAGCAGCATACTGGAACATTTCGTTTAATAGTGCTTGCTTTTCTTGAGGATTTAGCTTTGAAAATGAGTCAAATGCCTGCATAAGGTCTTTACGAGCTTTTTGATATTTGTCTTCGGGTACAAACTCAGGTTTTATATATCCGTTCATATAATTGTCCTCCTATTTCTTCAACAGCCTATTGATATGGTTCAGTATCATCAACTGATCCCCGTCATCAAGCTGCTTCATACCCTCAACCGCTTTCCGTATCAGCTCAGGGTTAGAAACGCTGTCATCGAAAAACTCAGCAGGCGTGATGCCAAAGTAGTCGCATATCGCAAACAGCTCCGAAAGCGGCGGCAGGGACTTTCCCGATGAGATGTTGTAGATATATCCACGGCTATGACCGAGATCATAGCTCATCTGGTACTCTGATACACCCTTTTGCAGCCGGAGCTGAGTTATCCTGTTTCTTACAAAATCGTTTGTCATAGCTAAATCACCTCTTACTACTATAATACAGCAAAAGAAATCAGCTATACTCAAAGGAAATATGTTGTTTGCTCTTGAATAATCTTCCAAGATATGTTATAATCAAGATATATTAGATAGTAAGCATAGAAGTATCATTAGAAAGATGTGCAATGACATTTTCAGGTGATAGCTATGGAGATATACACTGTTAGTTTCTTTGGGCATCGTTTAGTGGAGAGAGCATCGGAGATAGAAGTCAGGCTTGAAATACTCTTGCATGATCTCATAACGCAAAAGGAGTATGTCGAATTTCTCATAGGACGGGACGGAGAATTTGACTTGTTGGCTGCTTCGGCTATAAGACGAGCGGTCAATCAATACGGCTACGGTAACACATCAATTATCCTTGTACTGCCATATATGAAAGCCGAGTACCGTGACAACGAGCAGAGCTATCTCAGCTACTATGATGAGGTGGAGATATGCTCGGAATCGTCTGAAGCACACTATAAATCTGCAATACAAGTCCGTAACAGGTGTATGGTTGACCGTTCCAATCTGGTCGTGTGCTGTATTCAGCATAAAAGCGGCGGAGCATATAGGACGATGCAGTATGCTAAAAAGCAAGGAAAACAAGTCAGAAATCTGGCTGACTGCCAACTTTGATTCCGGTGGAATCAAAGTTGAGGATAGTTGAGAAGCGGAATCCATTTTTATATTGTAGAAACATAGAGAAACGGATTGCTTTTTCACTAAAATTATGGTATAATATAGTATGAATAATTGTAATTTGTCACATTGCGAATTCTGATTATTTGTTTAGGGGTGATATGATGTTAATAAGACGTAATCTGTTTAACAGACTAATATCATTGATGTTAGTTGTTTCGATTTTGCTTATGACTGTCGGTTGCTCTAATGCTCCGCCAACGCCCACTATTTCAGATGCAAATCCGCAGACAGTTACGGAGAATATCAAGGTTGAAAACATTATTACAGAAGATATACTTCATGAGTTTATCACAACTGAGGTTTATTTGCAGGAATTTGTCATAGCCGAAGATAAAATTACAGAGTTGTTGCTGGAAGAAGATATGATCGACGAAGTAACAATGTGTAAGACTATCTATGTGCCTCAAGAGCATCTTGAAGACTTTTCTGAGAACAGTCAAACAGCTCAAATATTCGGTGATGGAGTTGATATTAAATCAGTACTAACGAAAGTTGCGATTGGTACAGGCGTAATCGTTACTATTGCGGTTGTAAAGAAAGTAGGTGTTCCAAAGCCTATCGCCAGTCTTGTTGTTGCCGCTGCCGATGAATCTCTTCAGTTTGCAAAATCAGGTGCTGTGGTCGGAACGGTGTTTGGAGCTTTTACTGGTGCTGCCAATGAAATAGATGAAGCTGGGCGAATAGCTGCTGTAACTGGGTTTGCATTGGCTACTGTTGGAATGATTGTATCAATTGTTTCTTTGGTGGAAGCAATACCTTCCGGTGGAACATCGAGTGTGGGTGTCGCAGAAGGAGTACACTTGGCTTGGGCAGGTGTGAAAGTTCTGCTCGCAACGGCTGGAATGGTCTACACCACAAAAGATACTATTAAAGCATTTACATCTACTGATGCTGCCGATATTGATTGGAACAATATTGATTGGGAAAAAGTAGGAGTTTCAGCAGCTCAAAAAGCAGTTGAAAATGGTGCGGACGGCTATATGTGGGGAGCTATATACGGAGCAATTGACGGCACAATAGAAGGATATTATCGTAAGTATAGCACACCATACACCAAATATAATGATCGTTTGAAGCAAGTTCCTAAAGATGGCAAAAAAGGAAAATGGACAGGCGAAAGAGGCGAATCTGATTTTGTACTCAACGAACCAATAGAGCTCGCAGACGGTACAAAGATTACAAAGGTTACATATCAGAATGCAGTACCGGATTTTTCTCCCTATGCTAAAGCAGAAGTGAAAATACCGAGAATGACCGATAAACGATTAGGAACAGGCGGCAACTATGAACAAGCAGACCAAGCTCTTGCTGAATACTGGACAAAGATTAAGTATAACGGAAAGAGATGGACAAGTACAGAGGTGGCGGAATTCCGTGATAATTATCCATGTAAGCTAACATGGCATGAAATGAGTAATATGGATACAATGCAGCTCGTCCCTTATGATGTTAATGCAACATTTACTCATTACGGCGGTGTTGCCGAATATAACGCTATGATAGGTAAGGAAGGAGAGGCTGATTTTGATTGAATCATTAGAAGTTAGCATTTGGGGAAGATCATTCACCCTCCCTGTTGAGTATGATTGCTACGAGGGCGAAGAAGTAACAAAAGCTCAAATTCAAGCCTTAAAGCATTTCAGAACTCACGCAGAATGGATCGAACACAGCAAGACCATTGTAGAGGATTACTGCCGAGAACAAGTCATGAGCGACGATGAAAACGCTAAAAAAGACAATATATTCAGCTATATCAAGCCTGAATGCCTTTTTGTCAAGCGAGATAAGGAAAATCCACGAATCGCTATGATGTGTAAATATCGCTATGATTTGGAGCATGGCTTAGCTGTTGTCTTTTCTTCGGACGGAGAAGTGACAGTTGGAATGCAGGATATAATTCTCTGACCGTTTGTAATTACAGACAATTCATTACTGAGAAAAGGAGTATATAAAATGAAAAGAATCAAAAGAACTCTTGTGACAGTTTTAGCTCTCTCCCTTGCCCTTTGCTCTTTTGTCGGATGCGGGGACAGCAATGATAATGGTGGTACAAATACAGGAAAATCGGGCTTTTTAGGCATTGGTGAAACCACATATTCAGCTACATCTGATTTTTTCTATAGCTCTGATAAGGGACATAGCTACGGTGACGGCACTAAGGAATATGAGATAGGAGATACTGTCTATATGAAAGTAGTGTTTAAAGTTACATCAAATAAGAGCAAGGCCTCTCAGGTCAAGGTGGTGCTGACTATTCCGAGCATTGACAATGTGGATGCAAAGTACATGGACGGTCAGATCATCACGCCAAACTTTGATGCGGTCAATAATGTTACTACATACGAATTTACTGCAAATGCATCTGAGACAGCAGTAGATCAGGAATGTGTTATTAAGTTTGTACCAAACGCAGTTGGTGAAGTCCCAATGACGCTTGTATTTGACGACAACGTTGATCCTTCTTATGATAATCAGAACACGATTACTTTTGTGGAGAAGACCGACGAAAAGACGGAGGAAGAAGAATGACAGGCTATTGGATCAGGCACAGAGCCTTATTATCAATCTTCCTGAGTGCTGTCATTGCTGTAGTAGCCGGACTGTTGTTCGTATTCCCGTTTATCTCTCAGATAGCTGATAACTACAATTCACAGAGCGTATATAAGAACACAAGTATCGACTTTATCGCTCCTGAGCCGTCTTTTGAGCAGATAGGCGAATTGCTTGGAAGCAACGGAATAGATAAAGTGTTTCCATTTTTTCTTACCAAGACTTCTGTAAATGCAGGCGGGAAGTCGAGAACAACAACTGTTCTGCTGAGTGATAGCTTTGAGAATGTCGATATTACGATGTATAACGACAAACGTCTTATCAAGAAGTCGGATTCAGACTTTGACAACCCGATTCTTGTGGACTGGCAGTTTTGTAAGGATACTTCGACAGATATAGGCGATACGGTATCTTTCTCTATCGGTGACACAACCGCAGAATATAAGATATATGCTATCTACGAAACAAACAGCATTTATGAGAATGGCGCTATCCTTGCACAACTAAGCACCGAGCAAAAAGAAGCCATTGTTCAGAAATCTCAGAACAACGGCTATTCGGGAATGTATATTTCCGCAAGCGATTATAACGCTTGTCAGGCTTATCTGACCAAGGACTACAGACCAATGGGCAGATTAAAGGATCGTGACCGTTTTGACAGCGATGAGCAGTATCAGGTGCATTATGATGCAATCATGTCATCGGGATATGCAAATGAGATCACAGATTTCCGTGTTAGAGAGAACAGCCTTGACAAAAAGGCAAATCCCATTATGATCTTTATAGGTGCAGCTTTGTCGGCAGTATTGATGATTATTTTCAATGCTGTAATGTCAAAGCGTGGCTGCGAAAAAGGCTATTTTACCAAGCATTGCATACCCAAGGGGCAGAATGTCAAGCCATACTACAGCAAGACGCTCCTGTGTGAGCTTCTCTGCTTTATTGCAGCTTATTCGGCTATAATGGTCTATAAGTTCAAGACTTCGGCAGATTACATTCCGAGATCAGCACTCAGCGTAGAAATTGCGATTATTCCGGCGGCAGTGGTAATCGCTGAATTGATTGCCCTTATTATGAACGGTTCTATGATAAAGGGAATCATCAAAAAAGAAAAAGCCAGAAAATCAAACGATAATTGATTTCTCAATAAGATAAGCGAGGTTAGGTGATAATACAATGAAGAATCGTATAGCTCTTAAAGCAGAGCCACGAAGAACGGCGATTGTATTAGCGATATTCACCATGATCTCGCTTTTTCTTATATTGGTGCTTGTTTTTTCAGTAAACAAGGACTGTATGCAGCTACATTCGCTTATACGGTCAAGCTATGATTATTCAGTGACAACGCAAGAGCCTGTTCTTGAAAATGATTACTATCAGTTCAATGCAGGCATAGACTTTGCCCTGTCTGCCGATTCACAATCAAGCCTTAATGCGGATATTATAATGCAGACTGATAGCTCGGTGTATACTGATCTCATATTTTGGAATGCAAATAAGTTAGGTACACATGGTATTGCAGTATCAAAGAATATAGCTAAATCAAATAATCTGCATTTAGGCGATAAGCTGTACTCAAAGCATATAGTAAATGGCGAAGTCTGCGAGTATGCTATTGAGCAGATCATACCCGAAACGATATGCGTAAGGGCAGATACGGGCAATAAGCATAGTAACGGTATCATTATTATGGGCTATGATGCAGAATATGTTGACCATATCACACACAACTGTGTTGCTTTCACCGATGAAAACATAACCGCTTTTGCGGCAAAGTGTTCCTCAACACCACAGGATATTATTTATCGTGATGACGAGATTCGTTCTGCTGTTTTGAGCATCGTTCCTTATTTGGTGGTTTTCTCATTGATCTCTATAGTTATTACGGTTATTTCCATATGTGTACTAAACAAAGGCATAGCTTGTAATTTCCGCAGACTTGTAATGCTCGGATTTGATAAGAAAAGTCTGAACCACGCATATTATGGATACATATACAAGTCAGGAGCGACTTCAATAATAATCACTCTCGCCTTATCAAGCATAGTATTCCTATTCGCTGATATTACAGCTATCAGAGTAACGCTTGTGCTATGGATACCGCTGATCGAGCTGATAACACTATTTACAGCGACTACAATAACCAACAGGCGGCTATGGAGGAAATAATCATGGAAAGTATTATCAGTATAAATAATCTATCAATACAGCTTAAACAAAGGACACTAATGCAGAATATTTCCTTTGATGTCGGCAGTGGTGAAGTAGTATTACTCTCTGGTGAAAATGGCATCGGCAAAAGCTCCATCTTGAAAAGTATTATGCGTTTGGAAACAGATGGCAAGAAGATAAGCGGCGAGATCATTCACCATAACTTCGGAAATATCATGGATTTAGATGATACTGAACTCCAGCGGTATCGTTCGAGCATTGCTTATATCCCTCAAAAGGACGAATACTCTGAAATGGGACGCATACAGGTAAGAGATGTTATCAGCAACAGCGGTGAAGCTCATTCTGACAGCTACATGAGCTATTCAGAGGTCAATGACCTTATTGATGAGTGGCTTCCACGCCGAGGAGATAATAGCAGAATATTTGATGCTAAATCTCGTCCTGGCAAATTCAGCGGTGGCGAGCAAAGGCTTCTGCAAGTATTCTCCGTCATTGCTACTCGGTCAGATTCGGATTTTTTGATTATAGACGAACCGCTGAACAACCTTGATTTTGTTAATGCAAGGCATATAAGCAATCTTATCAATAAAGTGATCCGAGAAAATCCCAATATGGGTGTTTTAATGATAAGTCATTGCAGGATATTTCCGTTTATCACAAGGGAACTGAAATTGACCGCTAACGGGATAAGCGAGGTTTCTGAGCCTTATACTTGTCATAGTTGTTTTGGCGAGCCTGATGAAAACGGATTTTATAAATGATTCGTCAAGCTAAACAGATAAGTTGATTTGAAAAGGAGTATAAAAGATGAATATCAATACTGCATTGATAAAAAACAAGGTGTTTAAAGGTGCAATATCAAGTGACCTTGTTAAAACATCGCAAGAGTATAGGGTGCTTGCCGTTTTACGGTATCTTTTTCCTGGCAAATTTGAACAAATGGAACATGGAGACAAGCCGGATCTTCAGGATAAAGTCAATAGCGCTGGAATAGAAGTTACAGTTGCCGTACAAGGAAATGATATGAAAGCAAACAGGGCATTTGCTGAAATTGACAAGTATTCGAGTGATAGTCAAAGAATCGCCGTAAAAAAGATTACCGAAAGTGGCTATGATATTAACAATACTAATGGAATAATGTCCATTAGTAGATCTGGGACAGCAGATTCTGAAAAAACGTGTTTACAAAATGCAATAATAAAAAAGTGCAAAAAAGCCGACAAATATAAGAAGGATTATGCAAGAATCGGTTTGGCTGTTTTACTTTCTGAAATCCCAACAAGCTACGCCGAGGATCATATCATTGATTGGATAAAAGAAATTCATTCAGAAATAAAAACATCTTTCGATTTGATCTATGTTATTTCCAGCCGTTTCTGTATTATATGCGATATTAAAAATGATTATATGGATAAGAAGTGTTTGGAAAACACAGACAATCAGTTGCTTTGTAAAATTGCAAGGATGACCGCAGAGGGAGATCTTATGCTTGATAGCATCGAATGGAAATAGCTCTATATTTCGCCAAAATACAATTAGCTATTAATAGGTCAATATATAAAAAACGGGCAGATACAACGCTTGATGTATCTGCCTGTTCTGTTTCATATAGCTTGCTGTAAAGGTCTTGCGTATGGTTGTTGTAATAAAACTTCTATATGAGCGCAGTCCTTTCAAGCGTGCCTTTTTGTTGTCAGCGTATTTGTTTAGCTGCGTTTCAGGGTTTACCAGACAAAATAATACTCCTCGAATTTAAAATAATCCTTATCAGCTTCATAGTAGTAATAAGCTGCGCTGTACTTTGAACCTTTGATTTTGAAGCCCTTGACCTTTGGATTATTATCATTGTTTAAATAACCAAAAGCCTGTTCTCCGATCTCATAAACATTTGGAGGAATCTTTGCAGATGACAAATTTTTGCAATTATAAAATGCTCGTCTGCCTATTTTTCCCACTTTTCTTGGTATCACTATGCTCTGAAAACCAGTACTTTCAAAAGCCCCTTCTCCTATTTCCTGTAAGTAGCTGGAGTCCTCTGAGAGCGAAACATTACTTAGGCTGCTGCATCCGGCAAACGCTTGCTTACCTATTCTTGTCACACTGTTTGGTATCGATAAGTTATCCACATCAGTACTTGTAAAAGCATTCTCTTTGATTTCATTTAAGTAGTTTGGCAGTGTAACGCTGCTTAGATTGCTGCATCCAAAGAAAGTACCGCCTTCTATTACAGTCACACGATCAGGTATCACTATGCTCTCCAGCTTTATGCACGAATTAAAAGCATGACCATCGATTTTATATACTGTTGACGGCAAAGCCACATTTACCAGTGATTCACAAGTACTAAACGCGCCCTCTCTAATCTCTTCCAGACCACTTGAAAGACTGACTGAGTTTAAAGAAGTACAATTAGAAAAAGCATACTCGCCTATGCGTTTTACTGAATTTTCAATTTGAACTTTTTTCAAATTTCCTAAATTCGCAAAGCTGCTATTTCCAATTTTTTCAACGCCGCCAACATAAACCTCGGTGATTTTTTCGGCGTATTTCGCCCACGGTGCGGAGTTCGCAATTGTAGAACCATAAGGATAATCTTCCATATCTCCCATTCCCCCGATCGACAGCTTTCCTTCTCCCGACAGTTCCCATGTAGCTCTTGAGCCGCACTTACCAGAGTCAACTACATTGCTGACTGTAACAACGCAAGTTGCCGTCAGTGGTGTCTTATCCTTATCTTTCATAGTCGTTGCCGTTATCGTGGCTGTTCCGGCTCCTTCCGCTTTCACCCAGCCATTTGAATCTACGGTCACTACATTTTTATCACTGCTCGTCCATGTAATTTCTTTTTCTCTTGCGTAGCCCGGTGCAATTTTCGCAACCAACTGATGCTCGCTGCCAATTCGGATCATGACAATCTCGGACTCTTCAAGCCGGATCTCCGTCGGGTAGGGTGAAGCAACCTGAACTTTGCATTCGACCTTCTTGCCGTTTTTGGTCTCCGCCGTTATCGTAGCTTTGCCCTCGCCCACCGGCGTTACAACACCGTCTTCTACCGTTACGACTCTGGTATTGCTGCTTGTCCATTTCACCGACTTATCCTTAGTATTTTCGGGGAAAATAGTCGCCGTAAGTTTTTTCTTCGCTCTGTCGCCGGTTTCGGCAGTATCGTCAGTATAGATCTCTAATTCGGTCTTGTCAAGCGTTATCGAATCCGCCAATACCTCATTGACCCTTACCCAGCACGATGCCGTCAAGCCGTTTGAGGTAGTAACGGTTATTGACGCCGTACCCGCATTGACCGCCGTGACCCTGCCGTCGCCGACCGTCGCAACATTTGTATCGCTGCTTTCCCATTTCAGCGACTTGTCTTTGGCGTTCTCGGGATTGACTGTCGCAATAAGCAATTCCGTATCGCCTTCAAAAAGATCAATATAATCCGTTCTGTTAAGCGTAACGCTCGTCGGTACTATCTCGTTTACAGTCACCTGGCATTCCGCCGTCAGCCCGTTCGAGGTCTTTGCCGTAATAGTCGTCGTGCCTTTGGATACTGCCGTTATCTTTCCGCCGTTCACGGTCGCAACCGCGCTGTCGCCCGTTGTCCATATTACCGACTTGTCCTTAGCGTCAGAAGGAAGCACCGTCGCGGTTATCGTCTTTTCCTCGCCCTCAAAGAGCGTTACCGAATTGCTGTCGAGAGTTATCGCCGTCGGAACCACGGGCTTGACAGTTACCGTACAGGTTGCCTTCCTGCCGTTTGCCGTTTCGGCGGTTATCGTCGCGGTGCCTTCGCTCAAAGCCTTGATATAGCCGCCCTCGACGGTCGCCACGGCGCTGTCGCTCGTACTCCATGTCACGGTCTTGTTCTTGGCGCTTTCGGGAGTTACGGTCGCTTCAAGCGTGGCGGTATCGCCTATCTTCATTTCAAGCGTGGTGCTTGACAGCTTTATGTTGTCCGGCTGAACAGGCTCGTTTACCTTTACATTGCAGCTTGCAGTTCTCGTCACGCTCTGACCATTGCTGCTCTTGCCGGTCAATGTAACCTTGATCTCGGTCGTTCCGCTGCCTGCTGCGCTTACCTTTCCTCTGCCGTCAACCGTTGCAACCGAGCTGTTGCCCGTACTCCATTCCTCGGAGGTTATCGTCCATTTCGAAGTATCGGTATTATAGCTCAGATCGTGCGTTTCGCCGATCTCAAGGGTCAGCGAGCTTTCGGAGAGCTTCACGGTCAGCGAGCTGAGATCCTCGGACTTGTCGCCTGCGGAACCGGTCTTGCTGCCGATATTGCTGCTGACGGTATCGTCCGCGCCGCCTTCGCATACGCTGACAGACACGGTGTCTCCCTTACGCAGACCGCTGCCCGCCGTCGGAGACTGCGCGACTACCTTGCCGCTGTCTTCGTCCGAACCCTGTACCGTTATCACGTTCACCTTGAAGCCCGCTGCACGAAGCTCCTTCTCCGCCTCGCTCTGCGTTTTGCCGATAAGATACGGAACGGTTATCGTCTCGCTGTGCGTGCATATCGTCAGGATTATATTATCTCCGCGTATAACGCCCGAGCCGCTTTTTACGCTCTGCATAAGCACGGTACCCTCAGGCTTATTTTTGTTCTGCTCATAATTCAGCAGAACCACAAGTCCCCTGCTTTCCAGCAGCTTCTTTGCTTCCTCAACATCCTTGCCGACCACGTCGGGCATATCAAATTCGGCGGCTCCCGTACTTACGACCAAATTTATCAGCGTTTCGGGATCGACCTCCGTATCCTTCACGGGATCCTGCGAAGCGACATGACCCGCCGCTATGTTGTTGTTCTGCTCATACGTCACCTTGCAGCGCAGTCCCCTGCCCTCCAGCATGGCGACCGCCTTTTCCTCTTCGATTGCCTTTACATCGGGTACGGTGATCTTTGAATACCCGAGCGAGATCACAAGCTCGACGGCAGCGGTGTTCTTCACCGTCGAATCCGGTTCGGGGCGCTGATCCATTACCGTATCCTTATCAAAGCTGCTGCTGTACTTCTTTTGGGTTATCTTTACCGTAACACCCAGCCTCTGAGCCTCTTTCAGAGCGTCCCCGTACTTCATGCCGATAAAATTCGTCAGAGTAACGTCCTTTTCCTCGAACGTCCTCGCAGGGTCGCGCCCCTTGGAGACTGTAAGCGTTATCTCGCTGCCGTCCTTCGCTTCCGCATCGGGGGCTATGCTCTGCGCCACCACATAGCCTTCGGCAATGGTGTTGTCGTAGGTTTCTTTAACAAGAACGGAGAAATTCAGGTTGCCGAGCTGTTCTTCTGCTTTTTCTCTGCTCAGTCCCCTTACATCGGGTACGGGCTGGAGCAGTGCGCCGCCGCTCACCACCAGTTTTACAAGGGAGTTTTGCTGCACCACCGCGCCGCCGTTTATGCTCTGATACATTACCAGGTCTTTTTCGACCTTTTCCGAAGGCACTCTGTCGCTTATTTCGAATGCCAGCTTTTGCCCCTTCAGATCGTACTGTCCCTTGAAATACGATTTGTTCACGACTGAAGGCACTCTCGTCTGTCCATCGGGGATAGTTATATCCGAATTTGGATCGACATCAAGGTTTTTAATTTTTCCATTAATCAGCACAATGAACACTATAAGTGCCGCCGTAATGACCGGAAAGGTTATCTTTGCCCATATGGGCCATTTGTAGAGGTCGATCTTCTTTATGTTTCCTGCGCGGCGCTTTACCGGCTCAACGCTCGTAAGCTCCGCCATGAACTCCTTCATATCGGGAGTTCTGTCCTCTATACGCACGTTCAGGGCGTTCAGTATCGCGTTTTCGCGGCTCGTGCTGACCTCCTTGCAGTGCTTTCTTATCGGGTCGAGAATATCCTTTTTCTTATTCTCGAAAAGCGCTCTGCGTTCGAGCGCGTCGGGAGGAGTTACCCCCGTAAGCATTTTGTACATCGTGGCGGCTACCGCGTAAACGTCGGTATGCGGTCCCTGGTCTCCGCGGCTGCGGTACTGCTCCTCGGGAGAATAGCCCGGCTTGATTATTACCGTCAGCGAACGGCTGTGCGTGGTCGTCGCATAGCGGGCGGCACCGAAGTCGATGAGCTTTACCTCGCCGCTGTTCGTCACGAAAATATTGTCGGGTGCTATGTCTCGGTGGATTATACCGTCTTCGTGTACCATATCGAGAGATTCTATTATCGGGATCATCATTTCCATTGTTTTGTCCTCGGAAAGATGACCCTCGCGCTTCAGAAGCTCGGCGAGCGTTTCGCCTTCGAGCAGCTCCATGATGATATACGCCGTGTTATTTATCTCGATGCTGTCGAATATCTTTACTATGCCGTTTGTCGAATGGAATTTCGCGAGCTTTTTGGCTTCGTCGATGAACTTCTTCATACCGTCGGCGAACTGCTGCTGCTTATCGCCGCTGAAAACCGTTACCTCTGTCTGCCCTATAACGCGGGTCGAAAACTCACTGGGAAGATATTCCTTTATAGCCACCCTTGTTTCAAGCAGAGAATCCCAGCCGACGTACGTTACGCCGAATCCGCCGTAGCCTATCACCTTTCCGATTACATACCTGTCCGCAAGTACCGAACCGGGTATCATGTGAAGGGCGTTTTCCTGTTGGGTACCTTCCGCGAAGCCGCAGTGAGGACATACGGAATGCTCGTCGCCGTATTCCCTCATACACCCCATGCAGCGTTTCATTCTTCCACCTGCCTTTTTTCAAATACATACTTATTTTTATTGTCAAATATCTTCTCGTAATCGCTGAATACCGACACATATACGTCAAGCGCATTGTCGTTCAGCGGCAGACTTCCGCTTTTATTTCTTACGTGCAGAATGTCCTGAGCGTTATCGGTCAGCATAAATTCCATTATGCGCTGCAACACCATGTCATGATAGTCGTCTTTGGAGTTCGCCGCCCATACGTTTTCGTAAACGCAGTTTATCTCATTCGCGTCGCAATACATGATCTTGTACTGCGCGGGAAGCTCGTCCGTTACGCGGCTGTAATTCTTTGTGAGCGAACCGTAGAACGCCGTGTTACCGGCGGCAAAATCATCGAAAGCCGTTTCCGATAACGCCGACTGCGAGCCGGGGAACATCTTCTCAAAGCCTTCGTAATCGGTCTCGAAGCTCTTTACTCCGCCCGTTCCACGCGGCAGACTGCCCGGGTCTGATACCGAATTGCCCGCGTCGGGACAAAGTACCTTGTCGCAGAATACCACAGGAGCGCTGAAACCCAGCGGCAGAAGCTCGTATCCGCCGAAATGACCTTGCGCCTGCGAAAGCAGGCTGCAATGCTTGGCTTTTTCCGAATGATAGACTTCTTCAAACGAAAAGGGCGTTTCCCCCGCCGAGAACGTACCGACATATTCGTAAATATCGGGCAGATTCTCCGTATCCGAGAGCAGTTTTACATATTCTTCCTCTTCATAGCCTTTAAGTTCGATAGTCACCTTGGGATAGCTTTCATTTAACTCCTTGATTATGTCGTTATAGGCCTTCTCTTCGGCTTCGTCAGCCTCGATGTCACCGCTTTTGCAGTACCACATCGAAACGGTACACGGAACAGGAAGAATTTTATTTATTATCACTTCGTACAATTTTATTGCCGCCGCCGAAGCGCCGCTCGCAAGCACCACCGCCGTAGCCACCATTCCGATGAAGCGCTTTTTGCGCCTCTTCTTTTTTTCATTCTCAAGGCTTAATACCTTTATCTCCTTATGCAGACCGTCGATAAAGCTCTTCACATCGCGGAAACGCATATGGGTCTCGACCGCCATAGCCTTCATTATCGAATTGCTTATGTACTCCGGGATTTCGTTGTTAAGCTCGTGAGGATAGCGCAGAGTGTCGTGTTCCACTCTGTTTGTGGATTCCTCCGGCTTCACGCCCGTTATCATGTAATAAAGCGTGGCTCCCAGCGCGTAAACGTCCGTCCAGGGACCCTGCTCGTTTACGCTCTGATACTGCTCGGGCGGCGCGAAACCCGGCTTTACGATTATCGTCATCAGCTTGTTTTCGTCAAGCGAGAACCTTGCCGCGCCGAAGTCTATCAGCTTTGTATCGCCGTTCGTGCAGAGAAATATATTATCGGGGCTGATGTCGCGGTGGATAATGCCCTTTGCGTGTATCTTGCCGAGAGCGTCCGCTATCGCTTCGGTTATCGCTATGCCCGAATCTATACCCATGATGCCGTAATCGGTCATATAGCTTTTCACGGAAATACCGTCAAGAAATTCCATGACGATATAGGCGGTATTGTTATCCTCGAAAAACTCGAATACGTTCACTATGTTATTTTCGGAATTGAATTTCGCTATATTGCGGGCTTCTTCAAGAAAACGGTCTCTCAGGTAATAAAATTCCTTCTGCCTTTTTTTGTTATACAGAATGATCTCCATTTCGCCCGGCGATCTGCTTACTATGCCGCTCGGATAGTATTCCTTTATCGCCACGACGGTATCGAGCTTGTTATCCCATGCCTTGTAAGTTATTCCGAATCCGCCGAAGCCCAGCACCATTCCGATAGAATACCTGTCCTTCAACAGCGAACCCGGAAAAAGATGATACAACTCCTTTGGTGGGTCGCCCGGCGTATAGCCGCAGTGCGAGCATTTTGTAAGCTCATCGTCATACTGCTCGAAGCAGTTACAGCATTTTTTCATCTCAGGCACCCTCAGTCATCTTCGTTCCAGCTAAATTTATCGGAGCAGAGCGGGATAAATACAAGCTCGGAGCTTCCGAGCTGTATCCTGTCGTAGGCTTTAAGCTCCGTATATTCCATAAGCAGCTCCTCGTTTACATAAACGAGCGTGTTTGCGTCGTTGGACTTTATCAGGAACCTTACCTTTTTGGGGTCGTAGGTTATCGTAGCCTGTGCGCCCCTCGATACCGAAGCGTCCCTTTCAAGGCTTACGTCAACTATCTGACCGTTCCCGCTGCGCCCAATGGTGGTACGCCCGTTTTTTATCTCAAACGAGGTACCCTTGTCAGCCGTCGTGACTACCGCCAGCCAGCCGACAACAGGTTCTATATCTTCCTCAAAGCCGAAGTGGGCTATCGTCTTTATGTCGCCGATATTCCCCGACATCGCCACGCGGTTTATCTGCTTACTTACCGAAATGGGAGCGGGCTGGACAAGAGCGGCGGGCGCGGGCTGAACAGGCTGAACCGGCTGAACAGGCTGTGCCTGCTGAACGGGCGGCACGGGCAGCGGCTCGTCAACGTCCGCCAGGGCAAGCATCTCAGTCTTTTCGTCGTCCGATGAGCTTTCATTCTCCTCTGCTGCTTCGTCCTCAGGCAGATCGAATACAGCGCCCGTCTTGAACTCGTCCGTGCGGTCGGCTTCCGAATAGCGGGTGGGGTTGTCCTCCTGCTGAGACCCCGCAGGCTCTGCGGCACGCGGCTGATCTGCAATGTCGTCGTTATCCTCCTTGCGGCTGCCGAAGAACCGCGAGAACAATCCTGCCGAATGTGCGCGGGCGGATTTTTTATCCTTGTCGTCGTCTGTCTTGTTTGTTTCCGGCTCGCCTGCTGCCTTTGTAGAGGCAGTGGGCGAGGGAAATACGGGGCTTACCTTCGGCACGGGTCTTATCCCCGCGGCTTTCATGCAGTGCGGACAGGTATCAAATTTATCCGCGTCATAATAATGACCAACAACGTTCGGGCATTTTACAGTTTTCATATCTGGTATCACCTCATGCCGACAATTATAAATGTCGAATTATCTTTACTTGTATTTTCGCTTCTTCTTATAAAATCTATCAGCTCGTCAGCCGACTTATCCATGCGTGCTTCGATGCAGCGGAGAATATCCTCGTTATCCATTATCTTGAAAAGCCCGTCCGACGCGAGCAATAAAACATCGCCCGGATACAGAATAAACGGCTCTAAGTTTATATCTACTATATCAAGTCTCGGAATGCCTATAAAGCTGATGAGCGCATGACCGCCCCTGCTTTTTTGCCGGTATTTCTCCGCGCTTATCCGTCCTTCGCTCAAAAGTCTGTCAAGGACGTAAAAATAATTATGGTCTTTAGTTATCTGAGTTATCTTTCCGCCGCGCACTATGTACAGGCGGCTGTCGCCCGCCGAGAGCCAGTACAGCTTGTTTTCGTCGATAACGACCGAAACGAGCGTAGTTCCCGCGTTGAGCCTTTCGCCCTGCTCGTCGCGAAGCTCGCGCACCAGTCTGTTTGCCCTTTCGGCACAGGCTATCAGCGATTCGGGAACGTTGAGCTTGTCGATGCTCCCCGCTTCCGCCGATGACAAAAACTCCTTGACCACCGTGAAGGAAGCAAGCGCGCCGCCCTTATGTCCGCCCATGCCGTCGCAAAGGACAGCCAGGAACAAGTCGTCCGCCTGATGCGTACCGGCGCAGTCCTGCTGATCTTCTCTTGTGCCTATATCAGTTCTCAATTCGTATTCTATCATGCTTTTTTCTCTTCTGCTATTCGCGGTACATTACAGCTATCGCGCTGTAATTATCCATATTCGTACCTTTGCCGTTTTCCTTGACAGTATTGCTCATCGCCGCAAGCCAGCCCTCAGCGTCCGAGCTTTTTTTCAGCAGACGGCACATTTCCTTTTCAACGATAGGCTCCCAGAACCCGTCGGAGCATAGCAGGAATGCGTCCCCGCCGCGAAGCGTGCCGACCTCCGAAACAACGTATCTCGGCGACTCCCACTCGACCCCCATTACCCTGAGAAGTCTGTTGCGGTCGGGGTGGCTGCGTATCTGCTTTTCCTTAATATCGCCCGCGTACACGAGCATCTGCGGAACGCTGTGATCGAGCGTTCTTGACAGCACCTTGTTTTTCCTGAAATGATAAAGCCTTGAATCGCCGATATAGGCGTAGCGGAATTTATCCTCGTGTATCAGAAGCACTACTGCGGTTGTCTTCATCTGACTTACCGCGCCTATCCTGCTCTGCTCGGCGAGAAGCTCTTCCTGCGCTTTAAGCATGGCTGTATCCAAAAACTGCTCGTCCGCACCGTTCTCTTCAAAGCATTTTATAATGCTGTCCGTCACCGAGCCGGAGGCAAGGTCGCCCTTGCCGTGACCGCCGAGACCGTCGCAAAGTACAAAGCAATATCTGCCGTCCTTTTCCGCAACGGCAATGCTGTCCTCGTTTACTTCTCTCTCTCCCTTATCGGAGAAACTGCTGTATATTACCATTTTATCTTTCCTTTACGTTTTCTGTAATCGTTGTCAGCGGATCGGCGGGGGGGGATTGCCCCATACGCACAGATCCATTCAAAAATGTTGAAAAATCGCGTTTTTTGTCGTTCACGGACGCGCAATGCGTGTCCCTGCAATATGTACCCGCGCAAAACCCGATGCAGAGCGGGGACAGGTTCGCCCCGCCCGTTTCCCTCAAATCCTGACCTGTCGGGAAATGCTCCTTGATCGCCACGCGGCATTTCGAATTTTATTTCGAATTTTATTATATCATTTTAAATAAATTTTGTCAACGGTTTCTGAGGATATATCTATAAAACATAAATGAGCGTTTTCATTAAAATGCACAAACACGCAAAACAAAGGCATATCAAAAGTCGGGGGCAAAACCAAAAGTCTCAGGAAGGGCGGGGGCTTGCTCCCGCCTGTTTTCCCCGAAATATCGCCTTGTGGCGTGATGCAGGGGCACACCTGTGTGTGCGCCCGTCCGGCTGCCGCCCGGAAGGATTTGCGTGTCCGTGATATTCCCCACCTTCGCGAAAATCACAGGTCTGAACTTTGTTCAGACGGCTCTTCTTGCAAAATAAAATCGGCTATTTTGATATTCCACCGTATTTTTTTGCCTTATTCGCTTAATTTCTTGACATTTCGGCGATAAAATGATATAATTATCCTTAACAGAACATCGCGCTGCTGCGCCGATGAAAAAGGACTGATAAATATGAAAAATTATGACGTTGTTATCGTAGGCGCGGGCGCTTCCGGTCTTTACGCCGCTTATAATCTCCCACGCGAACTTAATATCCTCGTGCTTGCCAAGCGCGAAGAAGACCTCTGCAATTCCTCGCTCGCTCAGGGCGGTATCGCGGGCGTGTACGAATCCCCCGACGATTCCCCCGAACTTCACAAGCACGATACTTTCGTAGCGGGCGGCTATGAAAACGACCCCGTTTCCACCGAGGTCCTCGTCACCGAAGCCTGCAAGGACATCGGCAAGCTGATCGAGCTGGGCGCGGATTTCGACAAGACCCCCGACGGCGACTACCACCGCACCTTAGAAGGCGGTCACGGCAAGCACCGTATCTTCCACCACGCCGACTGCACGGGCGCGGAGATCGAACACACCCTGCTCCGCACGGTCAAGGCGCTGCCTAATGTCGAGCTGCGCGATAATTCGCTTGTCTGCGACACGGCTAAGACCTCGACGGGCTTTTCGCTGCTCGTGCTGAAAAACGGCGGCTATGAGACTATCAACGCGCATTTCGTGATCTTCGCAACGGGCGGTATCGGGCGCGTTTACAAGTATACGACAAACTCCGCGATCGCCACGGGCGACGGAATAGCTATGGCTTACCGCATGGGCGCAACTATCGAACATCTGAGCTACATTCAGTTCCACCCTACCGCCTTCAACAACCGCCACACCCGCGAATGCTTCCTTATCTCCGAAGCGGTGCGCGGCGAGGGCGCTTATCTGCGCAACTGCAAGGGCGAGCGTTTCATGCACCTTTATGACAAGCGCCTTGAGCTTGCGCCGCGTGACGTTGTTTCGCACTCGATAATATTTGAATCGCAGAGAACGGGCAGCGACGAATTTTTCCTCGACATCACGCACAAAGACCCCGAGTTCATCAAGAAGCGTTTCCCGATGATATACAAGAACCTGCTCACGCAGAATATCGACATGACGAAGGACTATATCCCGATATTCCCGTGTCAGCACTATCTTATGGGCGGCATAAAGGTCGATACTTATTCGCGCACGACTATTGACGGTCTGTATGCCTGCGGCGAATGCAGCTGCACGGGCGTTCACGGCAACAACAGACTGGCGAGCAATTCGCTGCTTGAAGCGCACGTTTTCTCACGCCGCGCCGCCGCCGATATTGCCGAAAAAGCAAAGACCACGCCGAAGGATTTTGAAGAGCATACGTTCGATCTGCACGAGGGCGCTCCGAAGATGCCGGAGGGCAACCGCCGCAAGATTCGCGGTATCATGCAGGAGGATTATTTTGTCATTCCGAATGTCAAGGGCTTGAAGAGTGGGCTTGAAGAGGTCAGGAAGATCGTTGACGACCTTGATAATACGCGGTATGCGATAGACAGCGATTATGTGGTTGCGCGGAGCCTTGCGACCTGTGCGTATATCATTCTGAAAGAGGCGCAGGATATTTGCGCGGGCAGCGAGAAGATCCCGAATATGCCGATTTTTGAGAAACCGGAATAAAGGATACACCGCACAGCAGAATCTTCCCAAAAGAACAAAATTACCGCAAGGGCGAGGATTTTTGCACGGTCAAAGTCAATTCACGGGCGGGAGCAAGCCCCCGCCTTACATCAGGTTCTGTGCGGGTTACATATTGTAGGGGCGAGCATTGCTCGTCCGTGAACGCCCGCAAAACCGCATTTTCGAACAGGTCAGGGAATACCAAGCAATCCCCCGCCATACGATATATTCGGAAACAAAAGAATAACAGCCGTGAAAAAAAGTCAGCACAAACAAGCACAGACAAGTAAAGGAATAGGTCGATAAATATGGAAATGTTAGATGCCAACGAAATATTTGAAAAAGGCAAGCGCGACGGGTTTATAAGCATCTACCTCGACACCCCCGCGGAGGTCGTCGGCATGGTCAAGGACTACAACGAGGAAATGGGCGTGTGCCGCGTGAACCGCAAGAAGATGAAAAACCTTGAAAGCGCGTTCGTTTTGATAAACCCCGTGCTGTCGCTGATCTTCTACCTTATGGCGTTGATCGAAGCGCATAATATACTTATCTCGTCGATAATAATCGTCCTGTTCCTTGCAATATATGTGATATTTGTATTTTTTAAGAAAAATTTCCTTGTCGTGAGCGTGGCGGCGGCGGTGCTGCTGGCGGTCGATCTGCGGCTTTTTATCCTGCTTGCCGCCGATCTTGCCATTGCGGTTCTGCACATGAACATCAACGCCGAGCTGAGGAGCCACGACGGTTATATCGCTTTCAACGACATTCGCATGATAAATACGGGAGAGGTGTCCTCAAAGCAAGATGGCAGCGGAACAGACTGAAAACAGCACGGTAAAAACCGAGGAAAAGCCCGCCGAAGCCGCTCCCGCCCCCGCGCAGGAGGAAGACGATATTGAGATAAGAAAGCGCCCCTGGACGAAAGACCGCACGGCGGCGCTGATACTCCAGATAGTTATCGTGCTGATGGCGGTCGGGGCTGTTGTCGCTTACAGATGGTATAAGAACCGCACCGAAAAATACAAGACAGGCATTATGGAAAGCGGCGAGCTTTGCATAGCGTACCTTTGCGCGACAAATTCCGAAAGAGAGGAATTTGTGCTTAAAGGCAGCGCTTTGGCGGAAACAACGCGGTTCGCATTCGTGCTTTCGGGGAACGTCACGCGGGCGGGCAGGATATACACGCCCGTCGCGGAGGGCGAGGCGGAGCTTTACACCGCGCACTCGGAGGAAAGCATCATGGGTAAGCGGCTTTACGAACATATAACCGTGACCGTCGGCGCAGACTTGAATATCACCTTCACGCAGGAGAGCATTTCGCAGGTGGACTACGAAGCCGCCGTAAACGGTGAATCGCATGAATAGACTTCCTCGAAAACTAACGCGCACCGCCTGTCGAAATCTTTTGCCATGCTGCTTCGTTGTCCTCCTCACCGTGCGACAGCACGCTTTCGTCGTCCGCCTCGCATCATGACAAAATCTTTCGACATTCGGCACACGTTAGTTTCCGAGGAAGTCTAATAAAAACAAGGTGAAAATATGAATAAAGACAAGGTGAAAATACTCGCGCTGACGATACCCGCCGCGATAGTCTACACGATATTAGGTGCGCTTGCGCCTGTGTTCATCATAGCGGCGGTGATAGGCGTGAGCTGTATGCAGACGAAAGCCGAGAGCAAGGGTTATGAAACAGGCGTTACCGACGAGGGCTGGTTCCGGCTGATGACCGACCCGCACTCTTACCTTAATAATTCACTGATGCTTGTGGGCGGCGAAGATATAATAGGGAACCGCAACGTCTACCGCAAGGGCTATTATGATGTGTGGGACTATAAAGCAGTCAGTGACGGCGTTGCCGATTACGCCTACGAAAGCTATTCGACCAGAGAAGAAGACGGCTCCGACGAATACCGCCTGTACCATATCATGACAGACGGCGGGCGGGTCATCTTAGCGAAAGAGGAGAAGATAACCGCCGTCAAGTGGGAAGAGCTGACCGGAGAAAAGGCGAGCGGCTGGGACAGCTCCATGACGGAGAAATATCTCACCGAAGCGCTCAGAAACAGCAGGGAGCTTGACAAGCTGAATCCTCCCGCAACAGGCGCGGAAATAGCCGCGTGGGAGAATAACAACGGCTGCAAGCTGCCGCAGATCATCAAGGATTTTCTTATGTTCTCGAACGGCTTTAAATACGGCAAGTTCGAGGTGCTGCCGCTTGAAAAAATTTCCCCCGACGTAAGACCGAAGGACTGCGAGGAGCAATATTTCACCGTGGGCAAGGCTAACGGAACGCTTTTATCAGACAAAGACGGCGATCTTAGCCTGAAAGGCAGCTACGATGCGGGATTCTTTAAATATATCCGCCGCGAGCTTATCCCCCAAATAAACAAGAAAAATCCGAATTACACGGAAAGCGCCGCCGAGTAGAAGGAGCAAAATATGCAGAAGGTTCTTGAAGAGCTTAAAGAGCTTCTCGAAAAAGCCAAAATGACAAACAAACTGAACCCGCCCGCGACACCCGAGCAGATAGCCGAACGGGAGCGTTCGCTTGGCGCAATTATTCCCGACGAGATAAAGGAGTTTTTGCAATTTTCCGACGGCTTCGAGCCTGACGTGAATTTCAGGGTGTTCCCGCTTGCGGATATAAAGGTCATCACCCATTGGACGAATATCCCTGCGGGCTGGCTGTATCTCGGAGACCTTATCGGCGACGGCTGTTACATGGTCTCGGACGAAAACGGCAGGCTTATCCGCTGCGACACCGAATGTCCGCCGTTTTTAAGCGACCTTTCGCTTGCCGATTGGCTTAGGGACAGAATATTCGAGAGGATAGAAGAAAACATCGACGAGGACGAATAATTTAACAGAACGGAGAATGAACAAATGAGATTAATGCAATTCCAGATAGACGACATGATAAAAGCCGCACTTGCGGAGGACATCAACTACATCGACGTTACCACCGATTACCTTGTTGACGAGGACAAGATCGACACCGCCCAGTATGTGGCAAAGGCGGACGGAATACTCTGCGGCATTGAAATGGCGCTGAGGGTGTTCACGCTGCTCGACCCCGCCGCGACATTTGACGTGTATATCCAGGACGGCGAAAAGGTCAGAAAGGGCGACATAATCGCGAGAATGACCGCCCACACGCGGGCGCTGCTGAAAGGCGAACGCACGGCGCTGAACATCTTGCAGCACCTTTCGGGCATTGCCACCGCGACGAACAAGTGCGTAAAGCTCGTTGAAGGTACGAAGGCTTCTGTCTGCGACACAAGGAAAACTCTGCCGGGACTGCGCATTTTTCAGAAATACGCGGTGACGGTCGGCGGCGGGAAGAATCACCGCTACAATCTTTCGGACTGCGCTATGCTGAAAGACACGCACCTTGACGCTTACGGCTCTATTACGGGCGCGGTGAACGCTCTGCGCGAAAAAATGGGGCATACGGTGAAGATAGAAGTTGAGGTCGGCACGCTTGAGGAGCTTAAAGAGGCGCTTGAGGTCGGGTGCGAGATAATCATGCTTGACAATATGTCCTGCGAGGATATGGCGAAAGCTGTTGAGATAACGGCGGGGCGGGCGAAGCTCGAAGCGTCGGGCAATGTCACGGAGGAGACCATTGCGGATATTGCGAAGACGGGCGTGGATATTATTTCGCTCGGAGCGCTTACGCATTCGGTTAAGGCGTTTGATATAAGCATGAAAATGGTAAAACAGTAAATAGCCGCAAGTGAGGGCAAAACCAAAAGCAACTGCGGGTCAGAGAAAAACCAAAAGTCTTAGGAAGGGTCTTCCCCCACAATCCGTATCTCACAAGTCTCATAAGAAATAGCAAGAAGCATTTCCAACCAAAATAAAATCGGCAATTTCTAAAAAAGCCCACAAAAAAGCAGAATCATTAAATTCAGCAAAAGTGAGCGTAAAAAAGGAAATTGCCGATTTTTGCACAACGATTGCGCGAAGGCTCTGAATATTTCCGACGGCGGGGAAATTCTATTTGCGAAAATCGCTGCGCTCTTTCGCAAATTAAAATCGGCAATTCGTTAGTTTCCGCCACGTTTTGCTGATTTATCAAATTGCTTATTTTTGTTAGTATTTCTTAAAATTGCCGATTTTAATTTTAGACTTAATGGCTTCTCTTTACCGTTAGTTTGTGAATGCGGTCGGCTTTTGTGGGGGAAACCCTTCTGAAGAAGGGTTGTCCCCCACACCCCTTTCCTAAGACTTTTGGTTTTGCTTACTATGATGTTTCTGCAACAAAATCCCCCGCAAGGCGTTTACCCTGCGGGGGCTGTTTTTATATAGATTCGTGGAATGTACGCGAGATAACGTCGTCCTGCTGCTCTTTTGTCAGCTTGACGAAATTCACCGCATAACCCGAAACACGCACCGTCAGCTGCGGATATTTCTCCGGATGCGCCTGCGCGTCAAGAAGCGTTTCCCGGTTAAACACGTTCACATTGAGATGATGCCCGCCTTTTTCAACATAGCCGTCAAGCAGGCTGACAAGGTTGTCTATCTGATCGTTTGCCGCTTTCATTGAACACCAGTCCTTTCGTTAATCGTCTTCCTCGTCCTCGTTGTACTCATCGTCCTCGTAATCGCCGTCAAAGCCGTCCTCGTCGTCGGCGGGGTCGTACTCGTCGTCCTCGTAAAAATCGCCGTCAAGCGGAAGATCGTTCTCGTCGTCCTCATTAATGAACTCGGTCGGCTGGGCGCACGCGCCAACCTCCGCGCAGTCGCCCCGCGCCGTAGTAAAACGCACATTCTCGTTAAGCTCGTCCATGTTGATGACGAGATGTCCGCCGCCCTGCTGGAAAAGCCTGTCTATCATTGCGGCAAGGTCTTCCGGCTCACCGTTCGAGTTGTCGTCTTTAAGAATAAATCCCATAATTATTCTCCTTTGTCTTCGCTGATGCCTTCGCTTTCGTCACCGTTCTGCATAGCCTGCGCGATAGAGGCTATGTCAAGGTCGCCCATGAATATCCTGTCGTCCTTGCCTAAAGCGTCGGGGATTATCGAGAAGGTGTTCGAAATGCCGTCCTGCGCGTGGCGGAAGGGCAGCTTTGCCACCGAAGCCAGCGAAGCCGCCGCGCCGTGGCTGTCTCTGCCGTGCATGGGGTTGGCTCCCGGTGCGAGCGGAACGCCTATCTTTCTGCCGTCGGGCGTGGAGCCGGTCTTTTTGCCGTAAACGACGTTCGAGGTTATCGTCAGGATAGACATGGTGGGTACGCCGTCGCGGTAGGTGTGGTGCTTGCGTATCATGTTCATGAACGTGCGCACAAGATCAACGGCGATCTGGTCAACGCGGTCGTCGTTGTTGCCGTACTTGGGGAAATCGCCCTCCACAACGTAATCGGTAACAACGTCGCGGGCGATGTCAACTACCTTGCCCGACTTGTCCTTTATCTCGATGTCACGGCGCACGGGACGGACTTTTGCGTACTTTATCGCCGAAAGCGAATCGGCAACGACCGAAAGCCCCGCGATACCCGTTGCGAAATAGCGCTTAACGTCCCTGTCGTGAAGTGCCATCTGTACACGCTCATAACAATATTTATCGTGCATATAATGGATAACGTTCAGCGTGTTGACATAAATGCCCGCGAGCCACTCCATCATATCGGTGTAGCGCTCCATTACGGTGTCATAATCAAGCACCTCGTCGGTTATCGGGCGGAACTTGGGGCCTATCTGCAAGCCGAGCTTTTCATCAACGCCGCCGTTTATCGCATAAAGCAGGCACTTTGCAAGGTTCGCCCTCGCGCCGAAGAACTGCATTTCCTTGCCGACGCGCATTGACGAAACACAGCAGGCAATGGCGTAATCGTCGCCGTGGACTGCCCGCATAAGGTCGTCGTTCTCGTACTGAACGGAAGATGTCTGTATGGATATTTTAGCACAGTAGCGCTTGAAAGCCTGCGGCAGCTTCACCGACCAGAGCACGGTAAGATTCGGCTCGGGGGCGGGTCCCAGGTTTTCGAGCGTGTGCAGATAGCGGAACGAGTTTTTCGTTACCATGTGTTCGCCGTCTATCGCAACGCCGCCGATAGACTCCGTTACCCACTGGGGGTCACCCGAGAAAAGCTGATTGTATTCGGGCGTGCGGGCGAACTTGACCATGCGGAGCTTCATGATAAAGTGGTCGATAAGCTCCTGTGCGCCCTCTTCGGTGAGGATACCGCGTGCGAGGTCGCGCTGGATATATATATCAAGGAAAGTCGAGGTGCGCCCGAGCGACATCGCCGCGCCGTTCTGCTCCTTTACCGCCGCAAGGTAGCCGAAATACAGCCACTGGACAGCCTCTTTTGCGTTGGCGGCGGGACGGGAAATGTCAAAGCCGTAAATCTTGCCAAGCTCTTTAAGCTCGCCTAAAGCGCGTTTCTGCTCGGCAAGCTCCTCGCGGAGCCTGATGTTTTTCGAGGTCATGCGCACGAGCGAAGTGTCTATCTGCTCCTGCTTGTCGGCAATAAGCCTGTCAACGCCGTAAAGCGCAACGCGGCGGTAGTCGCCGATAATGCGCCCTCTGCCGTAAGCGTCGGGCAGACCCGTGATAATACCCGCGTGGCGCACTGCTCTCATTTCGGGGGTATATGCGTCAAAAACGCCCTGATTGTGGGTCTTTCTGTATTTTGTGAATATCTCGATAACGGAGGGGTCAACCTCATAGCCGTTCTGACGGCAGGCTTCTACCGCCATGCGTATACCGCCGAAGGGCATCAGCGCTCTTTTAAGCGGCTTGTCGGTCTGCAAGCCTACTATCTGTTCAAGCTCCTTGTCGATGTAGCCCGCGCCGTGCGAGGTCACGGTAGAGATTATTTTCGTGTCCATATCGAGAACGCCGCCCTTTGCGCGTTCCTGCTCGAAAAGGTCAAGCACCTGCGCCCACAGCTTTTTCGTGCGTTCGCTTGGCGGGGAAAGAAAGCTCTCATCGCCGTCGTAGGGGGTGTAATTCCTCTTGATGAAATCTCTGACGTTTACCGATGTGCCGCTCCACCTGCCGGGTGTAAAGCCTTCCCATTCGGGGCAAAATACGTCTGACATAACGATCATTCCTTTCCATATCGCCAAAACACTATATAACACTATTAATTATAGAAAACGACATTTATTGCAGGGCGGGGGCTTGCCTGCATACGCACTAATACTATTCAAAAAACATTGTAAGATCGCGGTATTGCAGGTGTTCACGGATGCGCAATATGCGCCCCTACAATATGTATCAGCACAAAACCCGATGTAGGGCGGCTGCACGAACTTGTTCGTGCCACCCCTTCGTAAGACTTTTGGTTTACCCCTGCTTTGCGGTTTTTTAGCTTTTTTATTCCGCCGTTTACTATAATATAATATATCTTATCCTTTCTACTGACATGATTATGATAACACAATCGGCGTTCATTGTCAATAGTATACCCCGCAACTGCGTGTAAATTCTTTTTGAACTAACACGGTATAATTTGTGTAACTTGCGGCGCATAAAAGCCGATAACCACAATATATTGTAGATTAGCGTATGATAACCGATATTTCTCGGTTCGATATTTTGTTAATAAATAGTGAACTTTTCTTTCGTATGCTTTACTTTCCGCCTTTTATGTGCTAAAATATCATTGTGATTTAGCACTTTAACACTTGACAAAAACGCGGCATTTCTGCCGCATAAGAAAGGACGAATATAATATGAATGACAAGATAAACACCGCCAATCTCGAACAGCTTTACGAGGCTATCCTTACCCTTGAAACGCCCGAGGAATGCGCTTTGTTTTTCAAAGACCTCTGCACCGTGCCCGAGCTTAAAGCGCTCTCGCAGCGTTTTCAGGTCGCAAAGCTGCTGACCGAAAACCACGTTTACAGCGATATTGTCAAGGAAACGGGCGCTTCGACCGCGACCATAAGCCGCGTGAACCGTTCGCTCGCTTACGACGGTGCGGGCGGGTACAGCATCGTTTTCGAGCGCCTTAAAATAAAGAAGGGCGGCAAATAATTGGGCGGCTACGGCGGATTTGCGCGGGTCTACGACCGCCTTACCGAAAACGTGCCGTATGCGGAAATAGCGCGGCAGATCGCGAAATACACCGAGCGTTTCGGCGGGAAAAGGGGCATACTCCTCGACCTCGCCTGCGGGACGGGTTCGCTCTCGGAGGAGCTGGCGCGGCTGGGCTTTGACGTTATCGGCGTTGACAGCTCGGAGGAAATGCTCAACTGCGCTCTTGACAAGAAATTCGACAGCGGCTTGCCGATACAGTATCTGCGGCAGGATATGCGTTCGCTCGATATGTTCGGCACGATAGACGTTACCGTGTGTACGCTCGACGGGATAAATCATCTTGAAAGCGCGGCGGACGTTCTGCGGGCTTTTGAGCGCGTGTCGCTTTTCTGCGACCCCGACGGGCTTTTCATCTTCGATGTGAACACGCTCCACAAGCACCGCGACGTTCTCGCCGACAATGCTTTCATTTACAGCCTTGACGGGCTTTACTGCGGCTGGCAGAACGAGTACGACCCCGCCGACAGTTCGGTGCGGATATTCCTTGATATTTTCGAGGAAAACGGCGGCACATACGAGCGCTGTTCGGAGGATTTCCGCGAGATATATCTTCCGCATGACGAGATAGCGAACCTGCTTGAAAAGGCGGGTCTGAAACTTCTTGCCGTTTACGACAACTACACCGACGAACCAACAACGGAAACAAGCGAACGGGCGGTGTACGTCTGCAAAAAAGTTAATAGTTAATGCAAAAAAGTTAATAGTTAATAGTGAATATTGAATAGTTAAGGAGCGCCTTCGGCGCATATTTTAATATAAATTCGTCCGCGAAGCGGACACCGCAGCTATTCACTATTCACTATACACTATTCACTTTATATGTATATGTAATTGTTTGGAGAAATGCAAATGGGCAGAATAGTAAGAGTTATCACAAAGGACGCTTCCGTGGTGTGCAGTGCCATTGACGGCACCGACATCGCGGCGCGTATCGAGGAGATAAACCATTCCTCAAAGGTCTGCACGGCGGCGCTGGGGCGGCTGGCGCTCGGCACGTCGCTTATGGGCTTCGGGCTGAAAAACCGTGACGACACACTTACCGTGCGCATCGACGGCGGCGGGCCTATCGGCACGATGATCGCCGTTTCCGACAGCTACGGCAACGTAAAGGCTTATATGTCGCACACGGACGTTGAGATCCCCCCGAAGTACCCCGGCAAGCTCGATGTGGGCGGCGCGGTCGGCAGGGACGGCACTATCACCGTTATCAAGGACATGGGCTTGAAGGAGCCGTACTCGGGGCAGATACCGCTCGTTTCGGGCGAGATCGCCGAGGACATCACACAGTATCTCGCCGAAAGCGAACAGACCCCCGGCGCGTGCGCTCTCGGGGTGCTTCTGAGACCCGACCGCACCGTTAAATGCGCGGGCGGATTCCTCTTGCAGGTACTCCCCTTCGCGCCCGAAGAGGTCATCAGCCGCATCGAGGAGAACATGAAGGGCATTACATCTGTTACGGACTTGCTCGAAAACGGCATGACGGCGGAGGAGCTGGCAAAGCTGCCGCTCGCAGGTCTTGACCCCGATGTGCTTGACGATTTCGAGGTGAACTACGTCTGCGACTGCTCCCGCGAGCGCACCGAGCGTATGCTCATTTCACTCGGCAGGGACGACCTTGAAGACCTCGCCCGCGACGAGGTTACGGAGGTAAAGTGCAATTTCTGTGACAAGGTTTATCGCTTTACATCGGACGAGATAAAGGCGCTGATAAAGGAATCGGCGGCGAACGGGGAAGGTGACGAATGAAGAAAAGGCTGATAAAGGTGCTTGCCGTCTGCGGGACGCTGGGCGTTCTCGCGGCGGCGGCGCTGTTCCTTGTATATAAGGAAGTCATAAAGCTGAACACGCCCTCGCGGGAGAAATATCCCGTGCGGGGCGTTGACGTTTCCTCGTATCAGGGCGAAATAGACTGGGCGACGCTTTCCGACGGGCTGGATTTTGCGTACATCAAGGCGACCGAAGGCAGCAAGTACGCCGACGAATGCTTTGCCTACAACTGGGAGCAGGCGCGGCAGACAGGTCTGCGGATCGGGGCGTATCACTTTTTCAGCTTTGACAGCGCGGGCGCGGCGCAGGCGGAGAATTTCATCTCGCAGGCGGAAGGCTTTGAAGGAATGCTGCCGCCCGTCATCGACGTGGAGCTTTACGGCGATTACCGCCACTCGCCCAAGCCCGCGGAGCAGGTAGTCCCCGAGCTTGAAAAAATGGTCGCCATGTTCGAGGAGCATTACGGGGTCAAGCCTGTCTTTTACGCGACGGGCAACGCTTACAGGCTCTATATAAAGGAGCGCTTCCCCGGCTGCGGGCTTTGGATACGGAATGTGTATCAGCAGCCGTCGGACGAAACATCGTGGAACTTCTGGCAATACTCGGGCAAAGGGCTTCTTGAAGGCTACAAAGGCGAGGAAAAATACATTGACCTCAATGTTTTTAACGGTTCAAGGGGCAATTTTGACGATTTTTGCAAGCATCCGTCATAATCAAGCGCTGTTCAAGCCTGCGATTTGTGCAAGTATACAAACCCAAAGAAATTTCAAAAAAAGTGTTGACAAACCCAACATCTTAGTGTATAATATAATAGTCGCTTGAAGAGATAGTAAAGCGAAAGAAAAACAAAGTACAAAGCCATTTGTACGATGGAAGTTTAGCTCAGCTGGGAGAGCATCTGCCTTACAAGCAGAGGGTCATAGGTTCGATCCCTATAACTTCCATTGGGCGGGAGCAGGCAATAGTCTGTTACTGCATGGCCGGGTAGTTCAGTTGGTTAGAACGCCAGCCTGTCACGCTGGAGGTCGTGAGTTCGAGCCTCATTCCGGTCGTTTTAATATCTGTTTTACAGATATTTGCCTCTGTAGCTCAGTAGGTAGAGCAGGGGACTGAAAATCCCCGTGTCGATGGTTCGATTCCGTCCGGAGGCATTTGTACATGGATAGTTTAGTGGTAGAACGCCGTAAAACCGGGTCTTGACAAAGACCTTAACCGCAACGTTTTGCCTGTCACGCCGGAGGTCGTAGGTTCGATTCCTGCTCCATGTAGTATTTATGCGGATTTAGCTCATCTGGTAGAGCGCCACCTTGCCAAGGTGGAGGTAGCGAGTTCGAGCCTCGTAATCCGCTTTTTTATTTGATACGGCGCTATAGCCAAGTGGTAAGGCAATGGACTGCAACTCCGTGATCTCCAGTTCAAATCTGGATGGCGCCTCGCAAGGGAATGTCGGGAAACCGATGTTCCCTTTTGTTTTTCACGTCTGCGCCGTCTGTTCACTAAAATCATGTATGTAATATATACTTTTTCGCTCATTTGAATATTGTTTACTTAGCATTAACAAACTTTTTTGTGATTTATTATTGACAATCGGGCAAAAATACTATATAATAAGAGTAGTGACTTTACTTGCGCGGCATTTCGGCTGCTGCTGGCAGCAGTTTCCGCGCTTTTAATAAATCTTTGGATCGGGGTGATTCTCAAATGGCGTTTTTTGGCTTGTTCGGCAAGGATGCGGACATGGATGCGGATGCTAATCGTTCGGCTGCCACCGTGGATTTCGAGGATATGGAGTTGTCCGCTAAGGAATATGAATCAAACGCTGCCTTGGATGAAAAATTTTTCTGCGACTATCTTGATAAAAATGTTTCCGTTATCGTCCGCGGACCTGAAAACTGGGAACCTTTTATTGATTATGCGGTGAATATTTTCTTTAACCACGAAACGCTTATGGCACAGCTGAAAAAGCTGCAAACAAGAAAAGGTGTGGAGCTGGGCGTTATTCCCATGCGTCTCGGCGATGTTCTTGACCGCGCCGTCTGGAACGGCGACTGCAAGGCAGTCTTTATTTTCGGGCTTAAAGAACAGAAAATGGTTCTTTCCAGAAAAGATCTCGGTCAGATGCGCGATTCGCTTGACTGCTATTCGAGAGTTTACGGCATCAACAGCGGTACGCTTGATATTCGCCCGGGTATCGCCGAGCTGAAAAAGAGCTGGGTATATATCATCGGCGAGCTGCCGCGCCCCAACGAGGACGGTGTGAGAAACTCCAGCGAGGAATACTGGGTCAAGACGACCACCAATTTCGGCGACGAGGAGCTTGTGGAGTGCTATTTCACAAAGGACGAGGCAAAGCGCCACGCGGGTGAGGAGTTCGTTTCTGCGGCAAAGCTGGGCGAGATATTAGAATTTTGCGGGCCGCTTGTCGTTGAGCCTTACAGCAGCAACTGGCTAAAGGTCGGGGGCAAACAGCCCTCTGCTTACGACTATTTCGTTCAGCAGAAAACCAATAATTGATAATTGTGAAAGCACCTTCGCCCGATGTTCACGGCGGAGGTCTCTTTCCTTTACAAGCAACCCGGGAAGATCAAGGAGGGATCAATTGTGCCGAAAAACGACCGTATTTCCGTGTCTGTCATAAAAAGGCTGCCGCGCTATTACCGGTTTTTGGGTGAGCTTTCGCAGCAGGGCATCGAAAGGATCTCCTCGCGTGAGCTTTCCGACAGAATGAAGCTGACCGCTTCGCAGATAAGGCAGGATCTGAACTGCTTCGGCGGCTTCGGACAGCAGGGATACGGCTACAACGTCGCGGAGCTGCGCGGCGAGATCGGCAGGATCCTCGGCGTGGACAGGCAGTTCGGGACTATAATCATCGGCGCGGGCAATTTGGGCAGGGCGATCGCGGCGCATATCAATTTCTCCACCCGCGGCTGCCGTCTGACCGCTATTTTCGACATAGACCCCGCGCTGAACGGCAGGCAGGTCGGCGAACTGACCGTGCGCCCCATGACCGCGCTGGAGGACTTCTGCCGCGAGGAACGTCCGCTCGCCGCCGTGCTTTGCATACCGAAATCGGAGACCCAGCAGGTCGCCGATCAGCTTACGCGCCTTGGGATAAGGGCGATCTGGAACTTCTCGCACTACGACCTTTCGGGCTACGAGGGCATGATAGTCGAAAACGTCCACTTGGGCGACAGTTTGCTTACACTGACCTACGGGCTTAATTCGCTGATCCCGCGCTCGGAGCATCACGAGATCGAACGCAAGTACCTTATCCGCCGCCCGACCGACGACGAGCTTTCCGCCGTCAACGGGATAAAACGCACCGACATCGTGCAGACGTATCTTTCGGTGCCTGAAAACGGCGCACGCAGGCGGGTGAGAAAGCGCGGCACGGATTCGGCAGGCTGGACGTATACCTACACGGAGAAAACAGATGTTTCCTTCGGCGACCGCATCGAGAACGAGCGCGAGATCAGCAGGAGCGAGTACGAGAGCCTTATTAAAGAAAGCTCGCCCGACCGACCGCCTATCGTCAAATCGCGGTATGTTTTCGATTACAGGGGGCAGTTTTTCGAGCTTGACATATACGATTTTTCCGACGAGTATGCCACTTTGGAGATAGAGCTTGAAAGCATCGGCGACGAGGTTTTTCTGCCGCCGTATATAAATGTTGTGCGCGATGTCACGGGTGACAAAAGATATAATAATTCCGAGCTTGCGCGGACAAGATCGTTGATTCCGTAAATCCTCGTGACGTTTTCGTGAATATTTTCGTAGGTTTCGCGGAATACATCAAAATTTCATTTGTCTAAGTTTAATTTTTTTACTTAAAAACGCTTGACAAACCGCCGAAATTAGTATATAATTATATCAACGGCAGGGAAAGCCGAATGGTTAAGCGGTGGCGGCACACTGCTGACAGAGGCGAAGGCGGAAGGCGAACCGCGTTACTTCGCAGCCATCATCTATAGAATTTAGGGGAAGCGCCCGTGCAGATCTGTTGCACGGGCGCATTTGTTTTTGTTATAACAGGCGGCTGATTATCTCGTTTGAGAGCAGAAAGGCGCGTTCTGTGAGCGCTATCCGCTCGGACGTGACGGCAAGAAAACCCGCCGCAGCAAGCGGCGCGGCTCGTTTCAGAAGGTCTCTCGTGCGCTGTTCGCCGCCCAAAGCTGTCAGCCGTGACAGCTCAAATCCGTCGGAAATGCGTGCGCCAAGCATAACGCACTCCTCGAATCGGTCGGGAGCAGCGTCCTCGATCTCGACCGGCTGGGTCTCCGCCGCGACAAAGGCGCTCACATCAGGCGGGCAAAAATAACGCACCCCGCCGAAATCCGAGTGCGCCGCCGCGCCAATACCAATATATGGCTCGACCTGCCAATACTTCATATTGTGCCGCGACCGCCTGTCCGCCAGCGCGAAATTCGATATTTCGTAATGCTCGAAGCCCGCCGCCGAAAGCCGCCCGCACATATATTCGTACAGCTGACAAAGCGTTTCCTCGTCGGCGGCGCGGCGGCGTATGTCGTCGCAGTCAAACGGAGTTCCCTGCTCTATTTTCAGCATATACGCCGAAATATGCGAGATCGGCAGCCCAAGAAGTCTGTCAATAGTACGGTCGAGCGAACCGACATTCTGACCCTCCGAACCGAGTATAAGGTCGCACGATATGTTGTCAAAGCCCGCCGCGTGAGCTTCAAGAACAGCGTTTTCGGCGCGGGCGGTGTCATGCAGCCGTCCGAGAAATCGCAGCTGACTGTCATCTGCCGACTGAAAGCCCACCGAAAGCCGGTTGACCCCCGCCGAACGATAGCCGCGCAGCTTTTCGGCGGTAAGGCTCGACGGGTTTGCTTCAAGCGTTATCTCGGGCGAGATCAGGTTAATATTTTTATATACGGTATCGAGTATGCGGCTTATCTGCGCGGGGGTAAGCAGCGAGGGCGTTCCCCCGCCGAAGTAAACGGTATCCGCCGTGACGTTCCTGCCGCCGAATGCCGCGATATTCCGGCAGACCGCGCCGACGTATTTTTCTGCCGTGTCTGCGTCGTATTTCACCGAATAGAAATCGCAATAGGGACATTTCCGCAGGCAGAACGGAACGTGTATGTATATCCCAGCGGCGGTCATTCGTCGTTCTCCGAAAAAGCGTTGTCGATAGCCGACGAGGTTTTTGCGTCATTCTCAGCAATTTTCCCGGTTAATTTTCTTATACCGATAACAACGAACGCCGCAAGGAACGAAAGCCCCAGCCCCGCGACCGCTTTCACCCAGTAAAATATCCAGTCGATATAATAATCAGTGTTTGCGGTGTACACTTTGTCAAAATACTCCGAAAAATCGTTGGTCTGGCGTTTGATAACAGGATGTATAACAGCGAAGCCGACCATTGAAAGCACCAGCGACGAAAGCGCAAACGCCGCACAGCCGAGCATCGCCTTTTTCGCGGCGAGCCGTCCGAAAACACCGCCCGCGCCCGCCGTCCATATAAACAGCAGCACCGTCACGAGCGCCTGTGAGACACCGCAGTAAAATCCGCCGACAACGTACAACTCGCCCAGCAGCGGCAGCAGCGCCGCCGAGATAAGGGCGAAGATCATGAAATATTTCATTGATCGTTCATTTTCTTCTATTTCCATTTTATGTAATGCCTTTCTGTATACTTATCAATAATCAAATGTCAGCCGTCAACAATGCTCTTGACGGGGGCGTTTTCGCGGGCGGTCTTTTCGCGGCGCTTTCTGCCGACGTATTCTATAATTCCCATAATAAATATTATCAGCGAGAAAAACGTCAGCACGAGGATCGGCAGGTAAAAGCGCATATAGCGAACGTCCATGCCGTAGGCTTCGGGAGCGGTTCCGGGCTGCGCAAGGCGCACTTTAAGGTCGTTTATGACCGCCAACGCGCCCCACAGGTACGAAGCGGAGCCTGGCAGCGCCAACAGACCCTGCAATATTTTTTTGCCGCGAAAGCCCGCGACGATACCCGCGAGCATAAGAACGTCGCCGATGAGCATGGCGTAGGCGACGGCATGGGGTATCAGTTCGGCGGCACCTGTCAGCGAGCCGTAGATAGTAAGACCTCCGCAGATCAGTCCCGAATAAATGAAGCTAAGGAGCATCAGCACCGTCATAAATATTACCAAGCCGCCGATGTAGCCCCTGCGGGCTGCGCGGCGCATTTTTTTTGCCGCCATACTCTGCCTGCCCTTTGCGCGTTCCTTTTCGAGGGATTCTTCCTCTTGGTCGAGACGTTTTTGGGCGAGCTGTTCGGCGGCTTGTTTTTTGAGCTTATCCTTTTTTGACATGATCTACCTCACAGACGTATTATAATGATATTATTATACCACGTTCAGACGATGAAATCAATGCACATTTTGTCAAAAAGCGTGTGAAAAATGTGGGAACGGAGCCAATGAAAATAATACTTTTGCAAGGGGTGAATTTGCACCTGCCGAAAAGGCAATAATGATAAAAGAAAGCCGATGACCGAGCGGTCTTGCTTATCTTTTTGCATATTTACATATCTATTCCAAAGGAGAGGTCATTATGAAAGGACTTAAAAAAATTCGTCTCGCGGCAGGAACTACGGCGGCTATCTGCGCGGCACTCATGACAGCCGTTTGCGGCTTTTCACTCACCCTGCCCGATGCTTTCACCGCCGAACAAGGCACCGCTATCACAATTGATTCCCCGCTGCCCGTCAGCGAAAAGCCAACAACAAACGGCACCGTGACCCTCAATCTTTTTGGCAGCGTTCCGGTTAAAGAGGTCACAAAAAATACAATGGTACGCCCCCGACTTATCGCAGGAGGTCAGGCTTTCGGGATAAAGCTCGTCACCGACGGAGTTATGGTCGTCGATATGAAGAAAATGTCAGGCGTATGCCCCGCCATTGATGCGGGCTTGCAGGTCGGCGATGTTATCGAAACAGTCAACGGCGAGGCGGTGTATTCGAATATGCGCATTTCCGAGCTTATCCGCGCTTCGGGCGGCGATGACTGCACAATAGGGTTCCGCCGCGGCGGCGAGAGCCTTGAATGTACCCTTACGCCCGTTTTCAGCGCGGGAAGCTACCGCGCAGGAATGTGGGTGCGCGACAGCTCGGCAGGCATCGGCACAATGACTTTCATCGACCCCGATTCAGGCGCTTTCGCGGGACTGGGACATTCTATCTGCGACCCCGACACCCGCGAACCGCTCCCGCTTTCGCAAGGCACCGCCGCAGAGGTGCGCATAGACGGCGTGACCAAAAGCGCACGCGGCATTCCCGGTCAGCTGCTCGGAGAATTTGACGGCGGCGACATCGGCAAACTTACCCTCAACTGCGAAGGCGGCGTTTATGGCGTTATTGACAGTCTGCCCGAAAACGCGCAGATCTATCCGCTCGGGTTCGCGCACGAGGTCAGAAAGGGTGACGCTTATATGATAGCCCAGCTTGACGGCGGCTCTCCGCAGCGGTTCAATATTACTATCGAAAGCGTGGACAGCGGCGGTCACGATCTTATTATCCGCACCGACGACAGCAGGCTTATCGAACAGGCGGGCGGCATCGTGCAGGGTATGAGCGGTTCGCCGATAATTCAGGACGGCAGGCTAATCGGAGCGGTAACGCACGTTTTTATTGACGACCCCTGCGGCGGCTACGGCATTTACGCCGAACGTATGTACAAATACGCCGTCGGGGCAGCCGCCGACTGACTGCCCCGTGTGCGTTCCTTCCGCAAAAGGCGGGAACGCACGCGGCGATCGGCGCGGGGGAATTTTCGGCGCGAGCAATCGTGTGTAATATTTTTATATTTCTTGTCGAACGGGCAAATATTTTGGGATCGAAAAAGCAGAAGATTTTTGTCAGAAATCCGCTTAATATACCGCAATATGAAAATCTATGAAAATTCGCGGGAAATATTGCACAACGCGGTCGATAAGAAATTAGTGTTTTTTCCGAAAAAGTATTGCTTTTATTGTTTTTATGTGCTATAATCAGAATACAGAAGACCAACAGACAGATCAAGCGCTTAAGATCACTGATGAGCTATTAAGGATAAAATATTTATATAAGCGGCGGCTAACCGCTTACAGACATCGGAGGAAGATTCAATATGAATGAGAAGATCAAGGTACTTATCGGCGACGACACGGCGGCTTTTGGCGTGGGGTGCGCCTCGCAGCTCAGAACGAACGGCTTTTATGTTATCACCCGTCCAAAAAACGGAATGACAGTATACGAGGCGGTCATTGCCGAATCGCCCGACGTGGTGATCGTTGACGCGGTGATGCCGCAGCTTGACGCGATAGGGCTTATCAAGCGCGTTAAGGCGGGTTCGGGGAAAAAGCCGTATTTCATTGTAACGGCGGGCTAT
>CACYSH010000006.1 GCA_902776945.1 uncultured Ruminococcus sp. | reverse complement strand
ATTGACGACCACCAGTTCTTCAACACTCGCATACCGATGACCATAGTGAGTTACACCACCGGTGGCGGCCAGCAAGCGACGCAAGACCGAACATCTGCGCTATTCTCCGGTAATATCGACCGTAAATCTCAGGTGGGAGGAGCTATCGATTATATTTACTCGAAAGGCTCGTATGACGCGCAGGCCGACAAGGACTTTTCGTGGAAACTCTTCGGGTCACATATAGGCGACCGATATGAATTTCAGGGTGTGTTTCTAAACTACAATCTGCTGAACAAGGAGAACGGAGGAATCACCGACGACCGCTACATCACCCGACCTGCCGAGGTGCAAGGTGGAGACACCCGTGTGGACTACAAATCGATTCCGGTGAATCTAAGCGATGCACATTCCAGACTTGCGGGGACACAGGTGTTTCTGAACAATCGCTACAAAGTGGGTTACTATAAATATGAGCGCGACTCCATAACCGACACTATCGTGAGCAAGACCTATGTGCCTGTGACCAGTTTCATCTACACCCTTGACTTTAAGCGAAACCAGCACCGGTTCATTAATCAGAACGGATATCAGGACAGCACGCCTCTGATGTTTACCTTTACCGTAAAGAACGGCTCGATAGTGCTTGAAGAAAGCAAGGCTGTTTCCGATGATAACGGTTCTATCAAGGCGGCTGACGAAAACACTATCGTAGTAGGCGACAAGGAAGCACCCGCACCCGAAACCAGCACCGTTTACATCAGCAAGAAGGGCGTAACGGGCGAGGAAGAGCTTACAGGCGCGACCCTCACGCTTACAGGCTATGTTGACTGGACTAAGGTAACGATCACAAATGTCAATGCGACAGACGTGACCAACAACCAGAACAGGATCATTGGCAAGACATGGGTATCAGGCGGCGACGCGGCGGACTTCACGGGACTTCCCGACGGAAACTACCAGCTTGTGGAGACCGGCGACAACGGCACTGTTACCGACAGCGAAGGCAACGAGTATGAGGTCATCACCTCCGTATTCACATTCACCGTTAAGGACGGCGTTATCACCGAAAGCACAAGAGTTGAAGACGAGAACGGCAGCAGCATTGACGTTACCGACGAAACTCATATCCGCGTAAGCGACGCACAGAAGAAGGAGATCACCACCGATGTTACTATCTCCAAGAAGGGCGTTACTACCGAAGAAGAGCTGACAGGCGCAACGCTTACCCTTACAAACAAAGAGGTTGACTGGACAAACGTAGTTATCAAGAATGTCACCTCGACAGACGTAACCGACGATAACGGCAAGGTTATCGGTAAGAAATGGGTATCCGGCGGCGACGCAGCCGACATCACGGGACTTCCCAACGGCACATATGAGCTTAAGGAATCCGGCGAGAATGGCAGCATTACCGACAGCGACGGCAACGAGTACGAGGTCATCACCTCCGTATTTGAGTTCACCGTTGAGGACGGACAGATCACCGACAGTAAGAAGGTCGAGGAAGACAACGGCACGATCGACGTTACCGATATTAACCATATCCGCGTAAGCGACGCGCAGAAGATCACCGAGACCACCAGCGATATTTCGATCTCCAAGAGATCCATTGCTGATGATACTTACGAGCTTGGCGGAGCTATCCTTACCATTACCAATCCCATTGTTGACTGGTCAGGCGTGAGCGTGAAAAATGTAACTGCGACCGACGTGACCGACGATAGCGGCAGCGTTATCGGTAAGACATGGGTATCCGGCAGCAGCCCTGCTGAGATCAAGGGACTTCCGAACGGAACTTATACGCTTAAGGAGACAGGTGAAGGCATTGTAATCGTCAGCGACGACGGCGATAAATATGCTGTTATCGAGGCTAAGATAGATGAGCTTCCGGAGGGCTTTGATATAGAGTCCGGCGAAAACATTGTAATCTTTGGCTCTGACGGCAGCAACTACACCATTGTCGAGGCGGCGTTCATATTTGACGTTGAAAACGGCAAGATCACCAATAGCGAAAGAGTTCAGAATACTGACGGCGGCAATATCGAGGCTACTGATGATACCAATATCGTTGTGACCGACGCAAAGAACAGTATTCCCACTTATTCGAAGCGTACCGACATTACTGTTTCCAAGAAGGCTGTAAACGGCGAGGACGAGCTTTCGGGCGCGACCCTGACGCTTACTTGCAGCGGAATCGACTGGAGCAGAATAGACATCGAGAACGAAGATGAACTGACGGCTGTTGCCTACGTTACCGACGACGAGGACAATGTTATCGGCATTACCTGGGTATCCGGCAATGTGGCAGCGAAGATCAGAAATCTTCCCAACGGCACCTACACGCTTAAAGAGACCGGCGAAAGCGGTATCATCGTAGGCGGCGACGGCAACGAATACACCGTTGTTGATTCCGAGTTCGTATTTACTACCGAGGAAGGCAAGATAATCAGCAGCACGGGAGTAAAGAACGCGGACGACGAGGGCAGCATTGCTCTTACCGAAAACAACACCATTCTTGTCAGCGACGCAGAGATACCCGGACCCTCCGAACCCGATACCTACGAAATTTCGATCAGAAAGACCGATGTAACGGGCATTACGGAGATCAAGGGCGCTACTCTTGAGCTGATAAACGAGAACATCGACTGGGCAGATATTATAGAGAAGACCGAAGAGACAGGCTATAATTTCCAGATCGTGATCAAGGACAACATAGCGATCGGTATAAGCTGGAAATCCGGCGACGAACCTTTCACCGTAAAGGGAATTACCGACGCGCAGGGCTTTGTACTGAGAGAGACCGGCGACGAATTTACCGCGCAGGACGGCTTTACCTACAAGGTACTTACTTCCGTATTCAAGTTTGACATTGCAGACGGCGCTATCGCCAATGCGGAGCAGATCGTAAACGCTGACCGCACGGGCTACACCAGCGAGGATAATGTTATTACCGTAAAGGATATAAGGAAGACTACCGAAGACATTCCCGGAAGACCTACCGGAATCTCTATCACAAAGCATGACATCACCGGCGATCATGAGATCATGGGCGCTTCGCTCACCCTCACCAACGAGGAGATCGACTGGTCTAAGGTAACGGCAGACGCAGCATTCACAAAGGTAATGGACGAAAACGGCAAGCAGACAGGCATTTCGTGGATCTCGAACGGCAGAAGCATGAACGTTCGCGGTCTGACCGACAGTGCCAAGTATAAGCTGAAGGAGAACGGCACCTACTTCAAGTCCGTAACGGACGGCAGGTATTACGAAGTGCTTGACTCCGAGTTTGAGTTCGAGATCAAGAACAAGCTCATCGTAAGCAAGATCCAGATAGATACTACCGGCGGAAAGTACATCGGAAACGGCACATCTATCAAGGTTTGCGACGCGGACGCTAAGAATCTTGTGATAATCAACAAGACCGACATAACCGGAGAGAACGAAGTAAACGGAGCGGTGATCGAGATCCAGGACAAGGACGGAAACGTACTCTTTACCTGGACGAGCAAATCCGGCGAGGTTTACGAGATGATACTTGAAGACGGCGAATACAAGCTGGTTGAAAAGCCTGCCGACGGAAAGGAAAACATCGAGGATTCGGATTCCGGCAAGTCGTACAAGGTTCTGACATCGGAATTTAAGTTCAAGATAAGCGACGGCAAGGTCGTAACCGTTGATTCTACCGAAGCAAACGACAATGACGGTTATGTATCCTTTGACGGAAAGTACACCCTTACTGTTCACGACGTTGAAGTAAACGGCGGAGACGGCGACGGCGGCAGCGGCGGAAACGACAGCGGCACACCCGGCAGCGGTTTACCCGGCGGCGGCGGAAACGGCGACGGAATTTCCGGCGGCGGTGACGGCGGCAGCGGCGGAAACGGCAGCGGCGGAAACGGCAGCGGCGACGGCAGCAATGGCGGCAGCGGCGACAGTGGAAACGGCGGCAGCGGCAACGGTGACGGCGGAAACGGCAGCGGCGGCAATGGCAACGGCGGCGACAATGGCTCGAACAACGGCGGCAGCACCGGCGGAGATACCTCCGGCAACCCCGCAACGGGCGTTGGCGCAGGCGCGGCAGTGACCGTAGCGCTTCTTGCACTTACTCTGGTGCGCAGAAAAAAGGATAACGAGGACAAGGATCAGTAATGAGCCTTCCGAGTCTGACAAACAATCAAGCCCGTGAATAACGGGTAAGATAAAGACCCTCTCGCTGTAAAAGGCGAGGGGGTCTGTTTGTTTTTTGCTATAAATGAGCTTGTAGGGCGGGGACAGGTTCGCCTCCCGCCCGTTTTACACGAAACATCGCATTGTGGCGTGATGTAGGGGCGCACCTATGTGTGTGCCCGCTCCGTCTGAACAAATTGGATATATACGCGGGCGCTCACGCAGGAGCGTCCCTACGCAATATATGACCCCCGCGCAAAACATAATTGTAGGGCGTGGGCTTGCTCCCGCCGCTGGTTGGTACGATTTTTCCTAATGCCGCGATTTTCTGACATTCGCGCAATCTTTTTGCGAAAATCGGCAATTTACTTGTTTCCGCCACGTTCTGCTGATTCTGTCGATTTGCTTGTTTTTGTTAGTCTTTCTTTAAATTGCCGATTTTAATTTTGAACTTAACAATTTTCTTTTTACAGTTAGTTTGCGAATGCCGCCAGCTTTTCCGGGTGAAGACCCTTTGCACGAGCTTGCTGGCATTAAATTAAATAGTATAATGCAGCCACCCCTTTCCTAAGACTTTTGGTTTGCGGTTTTCTAAAAAATTTTTTCGTAGTGAAACTTTTTTCGGTTTATAAACGTCTATTATAGTGAAAGGGGGCGATGAGGTCATGAACGGCGCTGAAACGGCAGAACAATTTGAAAAGATATATAACAATACTTACGACTATCTCTATAAATATCTGCTGCTGAAAGCGGATACGCATGAGACTGCGGAGGATATTCTTCAAAGCGTCTATCTTGCATTTTATAAGAAAATGCAGGAGGGAACAAAGGTTTTTGACCCGAAGCATTATCTGCTGAGAATGGTAAAACATCGGCTGGCAGATCATTACAGGTCGCACATTGAAATGGAAAGTATTGACAAGGCGGCGGAAATGATCGACGAAAACGCGCTGAAAGAGCTTGAACGAAAAGACGGCTTTATATACGAAGAGATCATGGCGGCGCTTAAAGCGGCGGACGAAACGACATTCAGGATATTTCTGCTGCACTTTGGCTATGACCTTACTTTAAAAGAGACCGCCAAAACGCTTGGCATCGCCGAGATGACCGTCAAAAACAGGCTTTACAGAACTCTTAAAAAACTAAAAAAAGAAATGAAGGAGGGCGGAAAATATGCGTATTTCAGAAGCGGTTAAAATGTATAGATTAGAGACAAAACAGCGTATACTGAACAACGTGCTTGAAGCGGCAGAAAGAGACAGAGAAAACTCCGCCGCTCTTTACGCAGACAACAACGGACGTTATATAGATAAGGAAAAAAAGAATACGATCACTATGAGCAAGGGCGCTCAGATAAACGAGGTACGCAGCCGAAAGGGCGGCATGATCGCGGCAGCCTGCGCCGCGCTGGTGATTTGCAGCGGGCTGGCGGTTCTGACCAACGGCAGCTCGATACAGACGGACAAGCCGTTTCCTGCGGCGGTTTCCAAAGCGGCTGAAACTCCCGTAGGCGATGCTGCGGAGCAGCCTTACGGCGGCGAAACGGCTGAATTTACTACCGAAGACGACGAAGACATAGCGGAGGAGGAGCCGACCGATTCGGCAGAAACGCTGCTGGCTTACGGCGTGACTATCGACCCGAACGCCGTTTCCGATTCCGAAGCTGACCTGCCGCAGACGTTCCCCAACGTAACGGAGAGCGAAAACGGCACGCCCGCGTCGTTTGCCGAATATCTCGCCGCAGCCGACGAAATTGTTACCGGCATGGTAGACAATGCGGTGCCGGTCACGGTAACGCTGTCTGACGGCACGACAAAGAACTGCATAAAGTATACGATAGGCAGCTTTATCGGCACCTGCAATTACAACTGCGCACAGAACACTCTGCGTTTTGAGGATATGCGCGAGGAAACGCTCCTGCAAGTAGTTCCCGAAGGCACCGAGCCGCAGCTCAAGAATGGCGAATACGGGCTGTTTATCGCGCAAAAGACGCGGCTCCCCGATTACGGCGATGTTTACGTTGTGGTTGGCGACGGCACTTTTATCTATAACGACCAAAAATTTACAAATGCTTACCGCAGTGACGGGCAGCTTAACCGCGATCTTAACGGCTATGTGTCGAACAATATTCTTTACCTCAGAAACTCGTCCCTTGTGAATGTTTGGTTCAATGCTCTGGGCGAGAGCGTCGGGGAGAATTACGACTCGGAGGACGAAACGATACCCTCCTACGCCGTTACGGGCATCAGCTACAATGCGGAACTGAATGAGCAGGAGATCACGGTAAACCTCACGCCTGCACGGAAAAGAATGGTGGAAATTATATTTAATAACAATGAAGGCAGCGCCGCGATCGAAAAAATTCTGAGCGAGGAAAAGGTCAGCGGATTTGAGGATATTGACTTCTATTTCAATGCGTACTACTATCCGGCAAATACGGCGGTCGAAATTGAGGTGGTCGCCGTTCCGCGGGAAGGCTCGGGATTCAGATTTGACGATACCAAACTTTCAAAGCTGATAGTGGACAATAACAGCGTAGAGGACATTGACTCGGGCGTAAACGCCGACGCGATGTTAAAAACCGACGGAATTTATTATGATGAAAACGGCGAGCTGCACTTTTCGCTGGTTTTCGACCAGGCGGGGACTGACGGCGCGATGGATTTCGACCCGAACAGGACGTATACGCTGAAGATAGACGGCATTCAGTTCGATAATTCCGGCGAGGTAATCAATGGTAAATATGAGTTTGAGTTTAAGTTTGATACCGAGGAGTTAAGTTCGGTACCGAATGTGCGGATAATCGGCGAGGATGCGCCTGCGGTAAACGGCGGAGCTGCCGCAACCGAGGAGTAACAATAGCCTCCATAAATTAAGCGTTTTACAGTAAATATGGGAAAAGCCCGGGCGCGGTATGAAATACTACCGCCTCCGGGCTTTATATTCGGGATTTTATTGATTTGTTTATTTCAGCAGCTTGCGGATAGCCTCCTTGCTGCCCAGAACCAGCAGCTTTTCGTCCTGGCTGAAACGGTGGTCGGGCGTTACCATTGCGTTGAACATATCGCCCTTTTTAATGGCAAGCACGTTGACATTGTACTTCTGACGGACGTTTTTCTCAACAAGCGTTTTCCCGATAAGAAAATCAGGCACGAAAATCTCATAAATGGCATATTCCTCACTGAGCTTGAAATAGTCCTCGATCATCTCCGAGCCGAAACGGATAGCAAAGCGCTCCGCAGTTTCGCGTTCGGCATAGATAACCTCGTCAGCGCCGTTGCGCAGCAGGAACTTCTTGTGAATATCGCGGTTAGCACGGGCGAAAACATACCGCGCTCCCTTTTCTTTAAGCAGACAGGTAGCTTCGAGCGAGCTTTGGAAATTATCGCCTATTGCCACAATGCAGACATCAAAGTTATTAACGCCCAGCTCCTCGACGAACTGCGGGTCGGTAGCGTCGCCTATCTGCGCGTCAGTGACGTATTTCAGCGCGGCATTCACCCTGTCCTCGTTGATGTCGATAGCGAGTACCTCGTTGTTTTGCAGCGTGAGCTGCTTTGCCATGTGCTTGCCGAAACGTCCGAGTCCGATTATAAGAAATGTACGAGCCATAAATATCCTCCTTGGATAAAGTGCGTGAAAATCAGCCTACCATTATTTTTTCTTCGGGGAGCTGCGCCTTTGCATGGGCAGAATCGCTTGTGAGCGAGACAATGAACGTCAGTCCGCCGACGCGCCCGAAAAACATTATAAATGTTATAACTATCTGCGAGGGGAGCGACAGCGAAGAGGTTATCCCCATTGAAAGCCCGCAGGAGCTTATCGCCGAGACCGTTTCGAATACCACAGGGGTAAGCTCGATGCCGTCAACGGCGGAAATTATCATTGTGCCTGTTATGACAACGACAAGATAAAGCGTGGTAACGCAGCAGGCGTTGCGCACGGTACCCTCGTCAATGCGCCTGCCGAAGCACTCAACGCTCTTGCGCTTGCGGAACACGCTGACGATAGTAAGTATCATCACCGAGAAGGTCGTGGTCTTGATGCCGCACGCGGTAGACCCGGGCGAACCGCCGATGAACATAAATACTATTATAATAAGAATGGTAGCGGGTCGCAGAGCGCTCACCACAAGCGGCGCGAAGCCCGCGTCACGCCCAGATGTCATAAGCATGGACATGATAAGCACCTTGTCGCCGACCTTGTTATCAATAAGCACATCGTGCCACTCGAAAAGCAGCCCAAGCCCCACGCCGACAACGTAGAAGATCAGCGTTATCAATATAACGAGCTTGCTTTGCAGGTGATATTTCTTGAAATGCAGCTTATGCTCGTAAACATCGTGCCATGTGATAAAGCCGATACCGCCGATAGTCAGCAGGATAATCAGCGTTACGTTTAAAAGAACGTCCGTCTGCGCGGTGATGAGCGAGCTGCCCGGCTCGAAGTAGCCCATAAGGTCAAGCCCCGCCGTACATAGCGCCGATACCGAATGGAACAGCGCGAAGAAAAAGCCCATGCCAACGCCCAGATGCGGCACATAGAACACGCAGAGTATCAGCGCCCCCGCAAGCTCCATGATTATCGTGCCGTTTAGGATAAAGCGCGTCATTTTTACGATGCCGCTGCCGCTTATGCCGCCGACCGATTCGCGCATGGTAACGCGGGATTTCAAGCCGATCTTCTTGTTCGTGAACGACAGCATAAAGATCGTCATTGACATGAAGCCTATGCCGCCTATCTGCATGACGATAAGCAATACCACCTGCCCCGCGAACGACCAGTGCGTGTAGGTGTCGTAAAGCGTAAGCCCCGTGCCGCTGAACGCCGAAGTCGTAATGAACACGCATTCAAAATACGGCGTATGCACACCCTCGCGGGAGCAGAACGGGAACGAGAGTATAAATGCCCCGACGATAACGAGCAGAAGATACCCCCACACCAAAACCTGTGTAAAGGTGAGCTTTTTATAAAATCTATTTATTTTATCTGTAATATTATCCATATAATAACAACAATTCCCAACGAAAAACAAACTGTCTCAATATATTACAATAATACATTATACACCCTGCAAGCGGAATTGTCAAGCGCCGCATGAAAAGTTGGTAAAACTTGCACGAAAAAACGCAATATCGGGCGGGTTTTCGCATACGCCAAAAAAGTTTATTTCAAAATGGTAACAAGACAAAAACAAGACCAATGAATAAAAAGTTGAAAACTTATGTTGAATCGGTTTGAAAATGTTGAAAAGTCTGTTGAAATTGTTAAAAACTCCTGCAAAAGTTGTGGATAGGCACATTAATGATTGTTGTTAAAAGTGTTTAAAGTGTTTAAAGTCCGATTTTTCGTGCGATTTCGGGGGCGGGTGACTGTTGAAAGTTTTTAAATTGCCGTCGGGCATTGGTATAAATTGTGCCTGAAATGTTGAAAGATTTTGTAGGACTGCATAAATTAGTTACAAGTGAAGTTACAAGGCGGTAACAGTACCAAAAACAGGTGGTTGAAAACCATGTTTAAAGCACGGGAAAATGTTGATAACTCTGTTGAAACTGTTAAGAACTGCGTTAAATCAACACTATTTAGCGCCCGAATTTTCAATAGGCTGTTGAAAAGTCCAAAAATCACGGTCGATTGTAACCATTTTGAAATAATATTTGTGACCAATAAAAATCTGTTGACAATACCGAGTAAAACTGATATAATAGAATGTGGGAAATTGGCAGGATAAAGCGCTGACGAACGGCGTTTGCCGCGCCGCATACGGGAGGTGACAGCCGTGCTTTCGATACTTACCCGCGGGCAATGCGCACAGTGCCGCGTATGCTGTTCTTTTGAAAGCTACGACCTTTTTGACACGCCGCTCGTTACCGATGAAATATTGCGGCGGGCGCTTGAAGTCCGTCCCGAAACGAGGTTTTCCGATGTCAGCGGAAGGCGCTTGTTCGTTATGGAAAAGCAGCACGGCAGCGATATTCATTTCTGCCCGATGCTCGACCATGAGCGCGGGTGTCTTCTGGGCGACGGCAAGCCCTTTGAGTGCCGGATCTTTCCGCTGCGGCTGGCGGAGCTTGACGGGCGCATGGTCATCGCCGTTTCGCCGATATGTCCCGCTGCGGCGGCAATGCCGCTGAAAACGCTTATTGAGGAAGTAAAAAGGCTGTCTGCCGCGATCTTCGCCGAGGGGAGGCGTGAGCCGCAGATAGTCAGGAGTATCGAACCGGGCTGCCCGATACTGGCAGTCGGCGAGAAAATGGAAAAAGTATGCAAGGAGAATGAGAAAAAGAATGAGTGAGGAAAAAAAAAGTAGTCAGGACGAAAGCGTTTCGGTGTCAAAGAAAACGCTTGTGCGGGCTGTTATCGGCGGCAGCGCGGTGATTGTCGGGCTTGCTGTGGCTGTTATATGCCTTGTGGTGTTCAGCAGGGAGCCTGACAACGAAGGGTTTAAAATTGACAACGGCACATCTTCCTCCGCGACTGCCGCGAAAGAAAAAAATGACGAAAACGAAGAGGACGAATCCGTTCCCGACGACGAAGAGGATAACGACGACAATAACGAGGACGGCGACCACAGCAGCAAGACCGAGATAACCCCCGTAGGCGACGGCGAGGACGAAGCCGAGCCGAAGGAGAAAAAGAAGTCCGATAAGAAGGAAGAGGACAAGGACACCTCGTCCGACCCGTATGTGTTCTATTACTCGGGCGGAAATACCTGGCAGGACGGCGGCACCACAATGACGGGCATGGAGTTCGGCGTTACCAACAAAAGCGGCTCTGCGTTGAACGACTGGAAAATAGTCCTCGAAGTGGAAGGGCTTGAAAGCTGCTCGGGCTGGTGCGGCAAGTATACCATTGACGGCGACACGCTGACGGTCACTCCCGAAGAATTTAACAAGGAGATAGCGAACGGCGCTTCTACCGAAGGGTTGGGCTGCAACATCGGCACAAAGGGCGCTCTGAACGTCAAAAAAGCGACGGTCAGCGGTCACGACTGCGTTATAAAGAAAGGCAGCGTTCCCAAGAGCAACAAAAACAATAACAATAACAACAATAATAAGGACAATAACAAGAGTACGGACGTTAAATCGCTGCTGAAACGCACCTCTAAGGCGAAGCAGGGCGACGACTGGCTCCACACCGACGGCAACAAGATATACGACAAGGACGGCAGGGAAGTATGGCTGACGGGCGTGAACTGGTTCGGCTACAACACAGGCACAAACACCTTTGACGGGCTTTGGAACGCCGTTATGACCGACAGCGTTGACGCTATCGCCGACCACGGCTTCAACCTTATCCGCGTGCCGTTCTCCGCCGAGCTTATCAACAACTGGGCGGACGGCAGCTATCCGCAGGCTAACTATAACAACGCTTACAATTCGGAAATGAACGCGATGAACAGCTTGCAGATATTCGATTATTTCCTTACGCTCGCCGAAAAGAACGGTCTAAAAGTAATGATCGACATTCACAGCGCCAACACTGATGCGGCGGGGCATAATGCCAATCTCTGGTACACCGACCGCGTTTCCGCAGACGACTATTACGCGGCGCTCGAATGGATGGCTGACCGCTACAAGGACAACGACACGATAATAGCCTTCGACCTGAAAAACGAGCCTCACGGCAAGCCCAACGAGGGCGACAGCGCCGCCAAATGGGATAACTCTAAGGACAAGAACAACTGGAAATACACGGCAGAGACCGCCGCGGGCAAGGTGCTTGCGAAGAATCCGAACGTGCTTATAATGGTCGAGGGTACCGAAATTTATCCGAAGAAAAAGGGCGATTACAGCTCTTCCGACAGCGAGGACTACTATTTCAACTGGTGGGGCGGAAATCTGCGCGGCGTTAAGGATTATCCCGTTGATTTAGGCAAGTATCAGAATAAGCTGGTTTACTCGCCGCATGATTATGGTCCTACCGTCTTTGAACAGCCGTGGTTCGAGGGCGATTATGATTACGATTCGCTTATGGCTGACTGCTGGAGGGACAACTGGTTCTACATTTACGAAAAGAAGACCGCGCCGCTGCTTATCGGCGAATGGGGCGGCTTTATGCGCGAGCCTAACCTTACCTGGATGACGCATATTAGGACGCTCATCAAGAAATACCGTCTGCATCATACGTTTTGGTGCTTTAATGCGAACTCGGGCGATACCGGCGGGCTTGTGCTTGACGATTTCAAGACATGGGACGATGAAAAGTATGATTTTGTCAAGGAAGTTCTTTGGCAGGAGAACGGGAAGTTTGTCGGGTTGGATCATGAGATCCCGCTCGGCGATAAGGGCGTAAAGCTGTCGGAGATCAAGAAATAAGAAATGATGTAAAAAGCACAAAGCTGCCGACCCCGCAAAACGAGGGCATAATAAAAGTCTTAGGAAGGGGGTGTGGGGGATAACCCTTCTTCAGAAGGGTTTCCCCCACAATCCGTACCTCACAAGTCTCATAAGAAATAGCAAACAGCATTTCCGACCAAACAAAATCGGCAATTTCAATAAAATTGAGCAAAAACAAGCAAAGTGAAAAATTCTGCAAAAACTATCGGAAACAAAGAAATTGCCGATTTTATTGCACGAAAGAGCGAAGCGATTTTCGTGCAAGAGAGAAAGCACAAAGTCGGGAATTTTTGCAAGGTCGTTCAAATCCACGGGCGAGCAATGCTCGCCCCTACATTATAATGGAAATATTATGTCGTTTACCGAAAGCACTCATTTATAGTAATATATAGTAATAAGAATAAGGGAATAATCGAAGGGAGAAATTTCCATGCCAAAAATCAAGATAATGACCGATTCCGCTTCCGATCTGCCCGCGCAAACCGAAAGCGAGCTTGGGATACTCGTCATGAATTTCAAGGTAGCGATTGGCGACAGAAGCTACGTCAGCCGCACCGAGCTTTCCAACGAGCAGATATACACAATTCTCAACGAATGCGACGCTCTGCCGACACATTCGCAGATAACCGCGTTCGAGTTCTCGGAGGTCTACGAAAGGCTCTACGCGGAGGGCTACACCGACGTTATCAACGTGACGATAAACAAGCATGGCAGCTCGACCTATGATAACGCCGTGCTGGCTTCAAGGCAGTTTTTCGAGGAACACGCGGACGCTAAGGATAAGTTCCATATCTACGTTATCGACGGCATGGGCTACACGGGCGCTTACGGCTATCCCGTAACGCAGGCGGCTATCAAGGCGAAAAGGGGCGAAAGCGCCGCCGCTATCGCCGAATACGTCGAGGACTGGGTGAAGCACTGCACGATATTCTTTGCGCCGTATACGCTGAAATTCGCGAGAAAATCGGGGCGCATACCGTCGGCGGCGGCATTCGCGGGCGAGCTTATGGGACTGAGACCCATAATGCGCATACAGGACAACGAGATCAGCACCAATTCAAAGGTGCGCGGCGACAAGAACATTATCCCCGAGATAATCAAGCTGACCTGCGACGAGATGATACCGCAGACCCCTTACGGCATCGTTTACGGCTCTGACAGCGCAGTTGCTGATGAACTGACGGCGGCGCTTACAAAGAAGATAGGCTATCCGCCGTTCGAGCGCTATCAGATCGGCGCGGCTATCGCCATAAACGCGGGTCCTAAGGTGGTAGGTTCGATATTCAGAAGAAAATAATCAGGCACAAAAGTCCGGAGCGGGTCGCTTCGGGCTTTGCTTTTTGGTTACTTGCGCTAACTCTTGTCTGAAAATTAATGGAATTTATTCGGCAAATTGCATTATGGAACGTGTGCTATATATCGGATATTCCACTTCTTATATATTGAAAAAAAGCGTATAATATGATATAATAAAAAATAGTTATATCAAGACGGCGGCGGACGGTGCTGCTGTCGGGAAAGGGGCTATGCTATGAAACTCAGCGGCGTACTGCTGCCACATAAAAAGGGTACGGCGGACTGCGAATGTGTGCCGATACCGCTGCCGAAGTCGGTAAGGCTGCCAATGCTCATGGGAATAGGCGCTCCGTGTGTGCCTGCCGTCAAAAAGGGCGACAGGGTGACGGTGGGTCAGCTTATCGGCGATACCGAAAAGCTCCTTGCCGCGCCGATTCATTCCCCCGTGTCGGGGACGGTCACGGCGGTCGAGGATATGCTGCAAATGAACGGAAGGCTCTGCAAGGCGGTCGTGATCGAAAGCGACGGCGAGCAGACCCCCTGCCCCGACATTGCCCCGCCCGCGCTTACCGATAAGGCGAGCTTTTTTGCGGCGGTGAGGGCTTCGGGCTGCGTGGGGCTTGGCGGCGCGGGCTTTCCAACGCATATCAAGCTGAATTACAACGAAAGCAAATGCAAGGTCGATACGCTTGTTATAAACGCCGCCGAGTGCGAGCCTTACATAACCTCCGACTGCCGCGTTATGCTTGAGGAACCCGAAGCAGCCGCCGACGGTATCAGGCAGGTAATGCGCTTTTTGAAGATCGACCGCGCTTTTATCGGCATCGAGGACAACAAGCCCGCCGCAATCGCGGAAATGCGGCGCGTTACGGCGGAGGACGAAAATATCACGGTCGTTAAGCTGAGATCGCTCTATCCGCAGGGCGCGGAAAAGGTCATGGCGTACAACACCACCGGGCGCATTATCGGCGAGGGCGAGCTGCCGAGCGACAAGGGGCTTATAGTCATGAATATCTCGACGGCGGCATTCATCTCGAACTACCTGAAAACAGGTATACCGCTTGTTACAAAGCGGCTGACTATCGACGGCGACATTGTCGGCAAGCCGATGAACGTTATCGCGCCCGTCGGCACGCCGATAAGCGAGATACTGCGCTTTGCGGACTGCGACCCCATGAAGGCGAAAAAGATACTCATGGGCGGTCCCATGATGGGCGTGTGCGTTTACGACCCCGACGCGCCGATAATCAAGACCAACAACGCGATACTGGCGTTCGGCAGGGAACAGCGCGAAAAGCGCCAAACGAATTGTATAAACTGCGGGCGGTGCATAGCCGTCTGCCCGCTGAAACTTATGCCATGCCGCTTTGAACGCGCCTACGACGCACGCGACAAGGAAACGCTTTCGCGGCTGAAAGTCGGGCTTTGCATGAACTGCGGCGCTTGCAGCTTTGTCTGTCCGGCGGGGCGGCGGCTTGCTGAAAAGAACCAGCTGGCGAAGGAGCTTTTGCGCAAATAATAGCAATCGGAGTTACATAACATGGATTTTTTTGACCTTGAAAATACCTTTAAGCTGACGGTCTCGCCGTCGCCGCACATAAAAAGCCCTGTCACCACGCAGCGGATAATGCTCCATGTGCTGATAGCGCTCTGCCCTGCGCTGGGCTTTGCGGTGTGGGTGTTCGGACTGCGGGCGCTCGTGCTGACCGCCGTTTGCGCTTTATCGGCGGTAATGTGGGAGCATTTCTGCTGCAAGCTGCGCAAGCGCGAAAGCACCGTTTACGACCTTTCCGCCGCCGTCACGGGCGTAATACTGGCTTTTAATCTGCCTGCGACCCTTCCGCTTTGGGAGGCGGTCATCGGCACATTCATAGCGATAGTTATAGTAAAACAAATGTTCGGCGGACTGGGGCAGAATTTTGCAAACCCCGCGATAGTCGGCAGGATAGTGCTTATGCTCTCCTTCACCGCCGACATGACCCGCTGGGTGCTGCCCTTCGAGCGCGGCGCGGACGCGGTTTCGGGAGCAACGCCGCTTGTCAGCCGCTCTGCTTCGTATGCCGACCTGTTTTTCGGAAGAGTGGGCGGCTGTCTCGGCGAGGTCTCGGCGCTGGCTTTGCTTATCGGCTTTGTTTACCTGCTCATAATGCGCGTTATCACTCCGCACAACACGCTTGCGTTCGTGGGAACGGTGTTCGTTTTTGCGTTCCTTGCGGGCAAAGACCCGGTTTTCGAGATACTCGCGGGCGGCGTTATGCTTGGCGCGGTGTTCATGGCTACCGATTACGTCACCTCGCCGCAGACCGCGTGGGGGAAGATAATTTTCGGTGTCGGCTGCGGGATAATTACCTGCGTGATACGTTTCTGTGCCAATTACGCGGAGGGTGTGAGCTTTTCCATATTAATAATGAACATTTTAACGCCGTACATCGACCGCCTTACCGAAACAAGACCCTTCGGCGGGAAGGCTAAGGAGGCGAAGTCATGAAGCAAAGCGTTAAAGAGCTTATCATGCCGCCGCTGGTGCTGACGATTATCTGCGCGGTGGTCTGCGGGCTGCTCGTCACGGCGCACGATGCGACCTATGTTGACAATACAGGCATTTTAACAAAAAAGCTCCGCACGGGCTGCGAGGAAATTTTCGGCGGCGGCGAGTACGAAATGCTTGTCACCGAAGAAGACGGCAAGCGGCTCCCCGTGACCTTTGGCGAAAAGGGCGTTGATTCGATAATCGTTGACAAAGCGGCGGGAAACTGCCTTATTGAATACACGGGCGACGGCTACAAAAAGGACGGTCTGCATATTTTGGTGGGCTTCGGCAGCGACGGCGCGGTAAGCGGCATCAGTTTTATCTCGATAGGCGAAACGCCGGGCTTGGGAACAAAAGTTCAGGAGGACAGCTTCACGGGGCAGTTCATCGGCTACACGGCGGGCGGCAATTTGGACAATATCGACGGCGTGACGGCGGCGACTTATTCCTCGAAGGGCATGAAGGCGGCGGTCGGCAGCTGCGCGGAAATTTACGGCAGTCACAGGGGGGAGATATTCGGTGGAGAATAAAGGCTCGGTGTGGGGCGAATTTACCAAAGGGCTTATCAGCCAGAACCCGACTCTTGTTGGGCTGCTCGGAATGTGTCCGACCCTCGCGGTGACGACTTTAGCAAAAAACGGCATCGGCATGGGGCTGGCGACGACCTTTGTGCTTGTCTGCTCGAATATCGTTATCTCATCGCTCAAAAAGGTCATTCCGAAGGCGGTGCGGCTGCCCTGTTTTATCGTAATAATCGCGGGCTTTGTCACGGTTATTGAATTTCTGATGAAGGGCTTTCTGCCGGAGCTTTACGACGCGCTGGGCGTGTTCCTCTCGCTTATCACCGTAAATTGTATAATACTGGGTCGGGCGGAGGCGTTCGCGAGCAAGAACGGCGTGTTCGCTTCGGCTCTTGACGGTCTCGGAATGGGTTTAGGCTTCACGCTGGCGCTGTTCCTCATGGGCAGCCTGCGCGAGATAATCGGCACCGGCTCGTGGTTCGGCATGAAGATACCCGTGCTGTGCGACCACCCGATGACGGTTTTCATCATGCCTGCGGGCGGATTTTTCGTGCTTGGAATGCTGATCGCGCTCGTGAATATGTTCGCGGGAAAAAAGCCGCCCAAAGAGATAAGCTGCGAGGGCTGTCCCTCTGCGGCGATATGCAAGGGGCAGTGCAGGGAGGAGGCTGACGAATGAGCTACATTCTGATACTTGTCGGGTGCGTGTTCGTCAACAACGTGGTGCTTTCGCAGTTCATGGGGATATGCGCATTTTTGGGCGTTTCGAAACAGATAAAGTCGTCGGTCGGCATGGGCGCGGCGGTAATATTTGTCATGACCTGCGCGGCGGCGATAACCTACCCGGTCTATATGCTTTTAGAAAAATTTGGCATAACCTACCTGCGCACGGTGGCGTTCATACTGATAATCGCTATGTTCGTGCAGTTTGTCGAAATTGTCATGAAAAAGGTAATGCCGCCGCTTCACAAGGCGCTCGGCGTTTATCTGCCGTTAATCACGACGAATTGCGCGGTCTTGGGCGTGACTATTGCGAACATCGACAAGGAGTACAGCTTTTCGAAGTCGATAGTGAATGCCGTCGGCACGGGGCTGGCTTTCACGCTGGCACTCCTGATGTTCAGCGGCGTTCGCAGTACGATGGAACACAGCGACATTCCCGCGCCGTTCAAGGGCGTACCCGCGACCCTCACGGCGGCGGCTATCGTTTCTCTCAGCTTTATGGGCTTTACGGGAATGATTGATTAAAATTGGCATATAATATGACAAAAAGCAGGAAAATCATTGTATTTTTATCAATGATAATCGTTGCTGCGGCGGCTTTGTTTATCAGAAACAAGATGCTGTGCAGGGCGGTCTATCACGGCGCACGTCTCGAATTTGATGGAATCAGCTACACGGAAACCGACTACAAGGAGATTGAGCCGTACAGGGAGACATGGAATATTGTCTGCAAGACCGACGATGGCGTGTGGACGGTCTACGAGATAGACAAATTCCCCGGCAGAGAATACGTCGTGGCGCGGACAGCATGGGAAGCAAGGGTGCTAAAGCGTGAAAGCAATATCAAGGCGGTGAGCAAATGAGTACAGTAATACCCGTAATAATTTTCGCGGCGCTTGGCATTCTTGCGGGCGTGCTGCTGACGGCGGCGGCTAAGATCTTCGCGGTCGAGGTCGATGAGCGCGTGGATAAGATAAGCGAGGCGCTGCCGCAGGCGAACTGCGGCGGCTGCGGCTATTCGGGCTGCGCCGATTACGCCGACGCTATCGTAAACCGCGGCGCTAAGTGTGATCTCTGCAAGCCGGGCGGGGAGAAGTCGGCGAAGGCTATCTCGGCGATAATGGGCGTTGAGGTCACGGTGGGCGAGCCGCTTGTGGCGTTTGTGCGCTGCGGGGGTGATTGCCATGTTACGCCGCACAAGTACGATTTTGACGGTGAACAGAGCTGTGCCGCCTGCAACCGTTTCTACAACGGCTCGAAGCTCTGCACCTGCGGTTGTCTGGGGTACGGCGACTGCGTGAGCGTTTGTCCGCAGAACGCCATTTCGATAATCGACCGCATTGCGCGGGTGGATAAGGCTAAGTGTATCGGGTGTGGGCTTTGCGCCGCCGCCTGTCCGAACGGGCTTATTGCGATAAGGCGTATCAGTCAGCGAACAGATGTTTTTTGCTCGTCGAGTGAGTTGGCGAGGGTCACGCATTTGAAATGTCCCGAGGGCTGTATAGGGTGCCGTATGTGCGAGAAGGTCTGCGAGACGGGGGCTATAACCGTTCATGATAATCATGCGGCGATCGATTATGAAAAGTGTATTGACTGCGGTAAGTGTGCGGAGGTCTGCAAAGTCCATGCTGTAAAGCGTATCGAGTTCTGATCGCAGATTATTTTGCCGCTCACGGAGATCATTTTTCACGGTCGGCATGACGATTTTTATACATTATGTAGGGTGGCACCTACTTCAGCACTATAATTTTCCGTGTTGCTTTTACGCTTTCATTGACAGCCGCCGCGATATGTGATATAATAACTTTTAAGACCACCGACCGAAAGGACTGAAAATATGTATCATGGCTATATAGACGTACCGACATTCGCTTATTTCGAGTTCGGCAACATCTGGACGGGCAGTCTGCTCTCTGATTTCAATTACCGCATTGTGCCAAAAAAGCCGCCGAAGCCCAAAAAAGGCGAAGAACCGCCCGCAAATCCCGAGCCAGCCTGTCTTGAAGTGACAGTCTGGTACGGCAAGGACTGCCTTGCGGTCTCCGAGCCGCAGGAGGTCTTCAAGGAGGACTATTCCGCCGAGGGCTACGAGCGGGTCATTGCGGCGCTTAACGAGCGTATCGAGAAGTACCGCAGCGAGGTCGCCTACGGGGGCGCGGCGCTGTGAGCGAGATAAAGCAAGTATCGGATTATTCCGAAGAGGAACGCTATAACCGCCGCAAGTCGCTGCTGACGGCACTGCTGAAATGGCTTGAGTGCGAGTTTTTCGGGATATTTATTTTTCTTTCGGTGCTGGCGCTGCGTGTCGTGCTGAAAACCGCCGCAGACATAATTTTCGGGCTTATGGGGCTTGCCACATATATACTTGTTATGGCAGACTTTGGCTTTAAAGAGGGCAGAAAGGCGCAGATAAAGAACTCCGTGCGCGGCGACAACGTAAAACGCGGCTTCGGCGCTGTGCTGGGGCTTGTTTCGGTGCTGCCCGCGCTGGCAACGCTGGGCGTACTGGGGCTTTCGTATTCGGGAGCGGTCGGCTCGTTTCTGCCGCTGTTCAAGCTGCTGAACGCGGGGCTGTGGGGGCTGATAAACCTGTTCGCCCCCGATATGGACATCACGCACCTTTCGCCCGCGCTGTTCGCGGTCTTTCCCGCAATACAGCTGATTTTGGTGATCGTGACGGCGGCGGCTTTCGGCATCGGTCACGATAACGACGATCTGCAAACGCGGATAATGTATAAAAGAAAAGAGCGATAATCAAAAATGAAACGATTGATCGGCGTTCTTGCCGGCGCGGCTGTTTGCACGGCTTGCTGTGCGGGAATGTTTTCCGGCTGCGGCGAAAGCGGGAAGGAATCTCCCGGGCAGGGCATCATAACGCTGAATAAAAAGACGCTCGCCGCCGAACTTAGCGACAGGCTTGACAGCGAGGACTACGAGCTGAAATTCACGATCTATGGCAGCAGTTCTTCGGAAACCGTCTGCCGGATAGTCCGCAGCGGCGACGACGGGCTTGTGACAATGGACAGCGAGGACGTTTACAGCGAGTTTTACACCGTCGGCGGCAAAACGTATATGCTTCTGCCTGTAATAAAATGCTACAAGCGGCTCGACACAGAGGGCAGGTTCGGAAACGCCTTTATCAAGCTCGGCGAGAACGATATGCTTTACAATATCGAGGAGACCGAAAACGACATAACGGAGATCTATAAGCCCTCTGAGGCGGGGCTTCGCGAGACCTATTTTTTTACTTTTGACAAGGCAACGGGCGTTATAAAAAAGGCTGTCACCGAAGAGGAGGGCGCTATTTCGGTAATTACGCGGATCGAGAGCCTTGACTGGCATTCGGAGACTATCGCGCTCCCGGATTTTGCCGACTGGTACGATTTTTCCGATGACGTTCTCGTTTCCGATGTAACGGCGCTTAAAGTGTCCTATTATACGCAGGGAATCATGCCCGAAATGGTTGAAAAGGCGGGGTATACCTATGAGCAGATCGCAAAGATGGAGCCTGAGAAGATCGAGGAAATATCGAGGGAGCTGCTGATGAAGAACTCCGAAAGCGAATAATATTGCGGCTGTGCGGGATTTCCGCGCAGTTTTTTTGCCGATTTTAATTTGGAACCGTTCAAATTTTTTCTCCGACTTGATGCTTGAACCGCTCAGTTTCTGGGAGAACCCTTCCTAAGACTTTTGGTTTGCCTTCACTTTGCTGTTTTGTGCATTTTTATGAAAAAGGAGAGAACCGCAAGGCTCTCTCCCGTAAATATGGTATGTTCGTTAATTAAAGGAAACTCTCGTAACCCTTGTTTTCCTCGCGCAGACTTTCGATCTCGGCTTTAACGCTGTCAACATCGGAGGAAATCTTTGCTTTAAGATTATTCACCTCACGCTGCTTGGCAAGGAAATTCTCCTTTGCCGCTTCCTTGCGTGCGTCGATCTGGTCTTTTTCGGCGTTGAATGTATCCTGCTTTTCGGCAAATTCGCGGTTAGCGCGGGAAAGCGAGGAATTGTATTCTTCGTCCAGCTCCTTGAGCTTGCGCTGATAATCCGCGTCAATGCGTGCGATAGCCTTGCGGTGTTCGTCGTTCAGAGCATCCTCTCTGTCCTTAACGCTGTCGCCCTTGCGGATAACCTCTTCGTAAGCGACCTTCGCTTCGCCGACAGCCTTCTCAGCCTCTGCGAGCTGCGAGGTGTAATCGCCCTCAACGCCTGCGATGCTGGCTTCAAGCTCGGCGATCTTGTCGTTGTTGGCGGCAAGCTGCATCTTTGCGAAAGCCTTCATCTTGTCGTAGGCGCTGCCGTTTCCGTGAGGGATCTCAACCTTCGGCGCGGGTGCAGGTGCGGGAGCAGGAGCAGGCGCGGGTTCGGGAACAGGCGCGGGAGCGGGTTCAGGCTCGGGTTCTGCGGTTTTTTCAGGTTCTGCGGCAGGCTTGTAAGCCGCTATTTTCGGCTCGGGCGGGATAACGGGGTCTTCAACGAGTATATCAGGCTCGCTGTAAGCGTCTATCGGAGCCTCCTTGATAACAGCGTCCTCAGCGATCTCCTCGGCAATAAGACCTGTCATATCGTGCTTGGTGTCGTTGGATTCGGGAACCATAGGCATGGCAGGAGGTTCTTCGCCCAGTTTGGCGTTTATAGCGTCCTCGTCAAGATAAATGCTTTCCATAACGCCCAGATCGGAGTCGGCGGCGGGTTCTTCGGCGGGAACCTCGGGTTCCTCTGCCTTCTTCTTCTCCTTTTCGAGCATGAACTGTTCCAGCTTCGAAAGCCCCTCGTCGGTGATCTCAGGCTTTTCAGGCTCCGCAGGAGCGCTTTCGGCAGCGGACGACTCAGCCGCAGCGTCTGCTTTCAGCGGCGCGTCGTTGGGGTGAGGAACCGCGTTCTTGGAACGAACAACGGTCTGAGGAATAGCGTCCTCACCGAGCCTTCTTCTTATAACATTCGCGATAACATCGGGCTTGACATCAAACTCCTTTGAGATCTGCTCAACGGTCTTGCCCTCCTTGAACAGTCTGACAAATTTGTCGTTGATGGATTCTTCTACCTTTTTCGGTTTTCCAAAAGCCATTCAGCTTCATTCCTTTCTCAATATAGCGTTTGCCCGCTGTTCTTAAACAATGTGAAATAACGCAATTATTTTAAAGAACAACAGTCCATATTTGTATTATATCACAAAAAAGTCATTTACGCAATAGTCTGATAACAAAAACTTATAAAAATAGTGCATAATTTATCGTGCTGAAATTTGTGTAAATTGCGTATTGCGTTTTTGGGGGTCAGTTCTTGGCAAAAATATTACGGATTTTTTCGACAACGGAGAAAATGCCTTGCTTTTTCAGATCATCGGCGGATACAGCACTTGCTGATTGGGTCGGTCCGGCTGATCTCTGCACGGGCGGCGGCGCAGTCTGAGCCTTCGGCTTTTCGGGCGCGGGCTGAGACTTGGGCGGTTCGGGCTTGGATCTTGACTGAGACTTCTGCGGCGCGGGCGCGGATTCTTTCGCCGTCTGTATCGTCCTGCCGCCCGATTTTGCCGCGAAATCGCCGTAGGGATTGGAATTTTTTATGGTCTCGGCGGTGACTTCCTTCTTCTGCGGAGCGGGCTGCTCCTGCTTGGGCTTGTTTGCGGGTTTGGGTTTCAGCTCGGGCAGCGCGGCAGCGTCCATTTCGAACAGCGGCGTTGCCTTCGGCTTCATCGACTGGTCGTTGTCGTCCTTCCTTACCGCGTGATCTTCTGCCGCTTCAAAGCCGTCAAACTTTTCCTTGTTCAGGTCGCGAGCGCCCGCGAAGGTCTCATCCGTGATCGAGGGGCTTAGGATACCTTCCATAACGGCAGGCTCGTCGGGGGCAGGTTCTTCCTTTTTCTGCTTGGCGCGTTCGGTCTCGCGCCCGCAAACGTCGCAGAATATCGCCCCGTCCTCCAGCACATTGCCGCACTGAGGACAGAATTTCCTGCTTTCTTCCTTTTCGTTGTTCTGATCGATCGGCGTTCCGCATTTCATGCAGAAAAGCTCGTTGTCGTCGAGCGCTGCGCCGCAGCTTGCACATACCTTTGCCATATAAGCTGTCCTTTCAATAAAATTATAATAAACGGCATAAATTTTTGGGGTCTATAAATAAATGATGTTGTCAATTTGTACAAATTCTAACTATCATAAGGCTTGCAGGGCGGTGGAACTAACCTGTTTCGGAATCGTTGAAAACACGGTGATTTCGGGGGTCACGCGGGCGAGCGATGTTCACCCGTGTATGCCCATCAAAATCGCAATTTTACAGCATTTTTGAATAGGTTAGTGCGTATGGGTCTTGTCCTCACGAGCGGGCAAAGGCAAATGAATCAATCACCTCGCCGTAAATATACCACACGCCGCAGTATTTCACGACATATATATCACGCGAATCAGAAAGAATATCCATATTATCCTGGACGCGGAAATCAACGCTCAGGCGCTGTGCGGCGGAGAAGGTCAGGGGCGAGCCGTAGCGCTCATGCGCTTCGGGTTCAAGGGTCTCCCTGATGTACTGTTCGTCAACCTCTTCGGCTTCGCGGATCCTCACGCGCAGACGGCTCTCATAATCTCCGCGGCTGAAAACGCTGCTCAAAAAGCCGACTTTGCGGTTTTCAGCCTGTCTGAAATACGCCTTTTCCTGCGGCAGATAACAGCTGAGATAGCTTTCCTCGTCGCCGAAATTTGCCGCCGAGCGCATCGACAGAACGGGCTTTTCGTAGCTCATTTCCGAGACTGTCTGTTTGCCGCAGCCCGCCGCCGCAAGCGCAAATATCAGCATGAGCGCCGCCTTTGCGCGGAGGATTTTTGACCTCGATCTTTTCATCAACACCACCTGCCCCGACCGCCTTTGGAAAAATCCCCCTCGGAGCGTGCCCGAAGGGGAAAGGCGTTATTCCAATGTAACCGTTTTCATTACCTGATCCTTTACGGGTCTGTCCATGTAGCCCGTGTCGGTGCAGGCGATCTCGTCAACAACGTCCATACCCTCGACAACTTTGCCGAAAGCGGCATACTGTCCGTCAAGGTGGGGCGCGTCCTTGTGAACGATAAAGAACTGCGACGAAGCCGAATTGGGCATGGAGGAACGCGCCATTGAGATAACGCCGCGCTCGTGCTTAATGGGATTGTCAACTCCGTTAGCGCGGAACTCGCCCTTGATGCGCTCCTTGGAGCCGCCCATTCCGGTGCCTTCGGGGTCGCCGCCCTGTATCATAAAGTCCTTTATTACGCGGTGGAAGATAAGCCCGTTGTAAAAGCCTTCGCTTACGAGCTTTTCAAAGTTTGCCACGGTTATCGGGGCAGCGTCGGGGTAAAGCTCAATAAATATCTTCTTGCCGTTCATCATTTCTATAACTACCATAATTATTACTCCAAATATTATTTTATTTATTGTCGTCGGGATCGTCGGGGTGAATGCCTATCGGCAGCTCGTCGCCTCTTTCGGGGGTATCGGAGCGCTTGCGGTCGCCGTAAATCTCAAGAAATTCGCGGGTCTTTGCGGCAGCGTCTTCGGCGGAAATGGACTTGATGTTCTTGAAATCCTTGTCCTTGGATTCGTCCTTTGCAACGCCGAGACCGTTCAGCATACTCTCGATCTCGTCGGAGCCTACCGAAGAAATGTTCTGATACTCCGCGTCCTTGGTCTCGTCCTTGGCAACGCCCAGCGCGTCGAGCATGGCGGACATCTGCCCGTCGTCTGCGGAGGCGATGTCTTTAAGCGTGCTTTCTCTCTCGGCGGCGCGTCTGTCGCGTTCCTCGATCATATCGTAAATGCGCTGTTCGATGTCCTGCTGGAGCTTTGCCTCGTCGATGTCCTGCTGATGCGTTTCCACATAGTGTTCATGCTCGATGCGGTACTGCTCCTCATATCTGGACTGTGCGTCGGTAACTTCGCCGTCGCCGACCTGGCTGATAGGCTCGTAAGCCTGGGGGGGCTTGTTCTTTTGTTCTTCAAGCTCCTTTTCAAGGTCAGCCATTTTCTTTTTAATGGTATCGGGGTCAATGGAGACAGGCTCGTTCATTGCCTGATAGGTCTCGTCGGCGAAATCGTTCACCGGCTTGGGCTTGCGCGGCTTGGGCGTACCCCATATATCGTCCGGATTCACGGGTGTATTTCTTTTTGCAGGTGTGGGTGCGGGCGCTGGTGCCGATGTTTTGTTAGCCTCCGGCTCGGGCTTAGGAGTTTTCCATTTGCTGAATAATCCCATTATCTTACTCTCCCTTCGGAATTTATCCCGCCCGGAAAGGCGGTCATATTATGACGCAACCGGTCAGTTATAATTTGTTGTATAGAAAAAATCAGCAGCTGCGGGCGGCGTATATGAGCCAAAAGAGCGCAGAATATCCGTCCCGTGCAACTATAATCATTATACACTATTTTCACCTGAAATGCAATATTTTTTTGACATATTTAATGAAAATTTAAATTTTGGTAAAAATGACTGTCCTGTCTGAAAAAAACGCTTATGATATATACATAAGGACGATTCGGGAATTTGTCTCACGTGGGGCGGCGGCGAGGACAGGCACGGTGTCCAGCGCCCGTGTGCCGGCGAGGGGTTGTATGAACGCTTTAGCGTTCATACCGCAGGCAGAGGAGTACCCAAGCGGCGGGGGCAAGCCCCAGCCCTACAATACACATTGTGCCGATTTCATGTAGGGGCGTACCTATGTTTGCGCCCGCAAATAAGCGCATTGTTCCACTAACGGGCGCACACGCAGGTGCGCCCTTGCAAATATTTTTAGTTTGCCTTCGCTATGCAGTTTGGTTCGCTTTGCGGCGGCTGACAATCTGTTACAAAAAAGTACATAACTTAAATAATCATCTATATTTCGTTAATGATTTGTTGATATATTTCCGCCGATAATTTGCTATAATGGAATATAGATTATTTTGTGCTGTTAAAAATTAAAAATTTAAAGCAATTCAATAATAATACTCAATCTTTCGGAAGTATTAGTATTATTTTTAGTATTTAAGGAGCTGATCTTAAAATGTCAAATGTTTCTATCGGCATTACCGCGATGGAGCTTTTTGCCTATAATCCGTTCAGGATACTCGGTCTGCCCGTAAATGCCTCGCACGCGGAGATCTCGGGTACCTATGAGATGCTGCTGAAAATGGCGGATTCGGGCGATATTGGCGGCTATACCACCCCTTTCGATTTTGATTCCCTGCCGCCGTTTTCGCGTTCGGGACAGACGGTAAAGACCGCTCACGCCAAGCTCGCCTCGAACGGCTACCGCTGCTTTGCCTATGCCGACAGCGAATTTTCCGCGTCGCTCAATATCGACGACATCACGCTTAATATGCGCTCGATAAGCTGCTATGACTGTTTCCTGCGCTGCTATATGTGGCTCGTTATCAACGACCGCAATCTTGAAGAGCATGACCTCTGGATACAGCTTGCGAAATATATCGACAAGATGATAATGTCCTCGCCCGATGAGTGGACGAAGTATTTCGATCACCGTTTCCCCGATGAAATGATAGATGACAAGCTGAACGTGTACAAGAGCTTTTACACGACCTTCTGCGACATTATCCTTCTGCCGCTAAAGGAAATGGTGCGCGGCTCGATGAAGTGCCACTCGGCGCTGGATATTCTGAAATGCGCCAAGATCAATATAGACGAGCGCTTTGAGTACATTGATATTCCGCAGGCGAACGTCCCCAAGCCCGGCGAGCCTGAGCCTAAGCTAAAGATCGCCCGCAAGTACGGCGATGAATACTACGACGCAGAATCGGGCAGCATGAAGTCCTATTCCGAGGGCAGCAGCGCCGCTACCGAAAGCAACTCCTTTGCCGCAAGCACGGCAGCGCCTCTGGAGGCGGAGGATATTCTGTCCGACGACGATCTTCCCGCACCTTCCTCCAATTCGGAAAACGCATCTTCCGCAGGCGGCTCGCATGATGAGCAGGCGCAGGAGCCTGTTCACAGAAGAAGGCGCAGAACGCCGAGACATACCACTCCCGCGCCCGAGCCGGAGCAGCCCGCGCAGAGCTTTTCGGGCAAGTCACGCGCCGAAAGACGCGCCGAAAAGGAAGCGGAAGCGGCGGCAGCTGCGGCAAGCGCTGCCGAAAAGAAGGCTCCCGCAAGAACCGAGCTTGTAGCGCCCAAGGTAGAGCCGCTTAAACTCGATAAGGAAGGCTCTGCGGCGGCGGCAGCCAAGCCCGAGGTTCCGAAGCCTTCGGGTCCCAAGCCCAGACGTTCGTTCAACAAGGGTCAGGCGGCAGCGGGAGACTTTTCCGCAGAGCCTGCGGCTTCGGGCGGAGAATTTGTCAATCCGTTCAGCCATCAGAACGACAGACCCGACCCGATCGAGCTTGACGGAAAGGCAAATTCCGCCGTCCGCACGAACAGCTTCAACGCCGTTGTCGAGGAGGCAGCCCGCCGTGAAGCGGAGGCAGCCGCCGCGATGTACGAGGAAGAGGAAGAGGAGATCACCAATACCCTTATCGACCTGCTGAAATCCAGCTCACGCGGCGTTACCATGAAGGGCGTTGACACCTCGCACATGGTAAGCGCCAAGGAAATGGCGGGCGCTTCTCACACCAAAGCGAACATGGACGCTATCGACTTCGAGCAGAACTACGACGAATCAAGGCTCGGCTCGCAGCAGAATATGGAAAGAAAAATGACCCGTGAGGAAAGATACCGCAACATCAAGATCGACGATATGCTTTCGGGGCAGGCACAGGGCAAAAACTACGGTATAACCGCGATAGATCAGTTCAAGAAGAACAAGGCGGAGCAGAAGCAAACTTTGCGTTCGCTGTTCATTGCAATGGGATTTGTAGCGATTATTATTCTTGTAGCCCTTGGATATTTCTTCCTTGGATTCTGATAATTCTTGACCCGCATGAGCCGACTCGTGCGGGTCTTTTTAGTGATTTTTACTATAAATCTATAAATGAGCCATGCCGTCAGCCTGCACAAATTCAGACTATCACCAAGGCTTGCAGGGCGGGGGCTTGCCCCCATATGCACTAACATAACTAAAAATGCTGTAAAATCGCGGTTTTGCAGGCATTCACGGGCGAGCATCGCTTGTCCGTGTGAACCTCATGATAAGGCTTTATCTAACAATGATTATTTATGCGATTTTACAAAATGCGGCTCTGCTTCGTTAGGCTCCTGATGTCCCCGCGTTTTTCTTGTGCGAAAATCGCCAATTCTGTTTTGTTTGGATTGGCTTCCTGTTGCTTCTTATGAGACTTGTTAGGTACAGATTGTGGGGGAAACCCTTCTGAAGAAGGGTTATCCCCCACACCCCCTTCCTAAGACTTTTGATTTGCCCTTGTTTTGCGCAATTTGATAAAAATACTCATTTATAGGACTTTTTACAGAGGTGTATTTAAATGGAAAATGAAAATGCCCTGATAACCACAGAGATCGTCTGCCCCGACAGGCTGAATCTCGCCATGCAGCAAAACGGCGTGCCGCTGATAAGCCGCATCGTCGTTCGGAGCGGCGAGGAACTGCACGGGCTTGCCGTGTCGGTGCGGTTCGAGCCGGAATTTGCCCGCAGTTTCACCGCCGCACTCGATACCTTGCTGCCCGACCGCCCTACCGAGATAGCCCCCGTCGAGGTGTCGGTGCTGACCGAATATCTGTTCTCGCTGACCGAAAGCACCGCCGCAAATATACATCTTTCAATAACGCGGGAGGGCGGCGGCGAGCTGCTTTTCTCGCTTGACAAGCCCCTGCGCCTGCTGCCCGCGTCCTACTGGCCGGGCGGCGGCATAATGCCCGAGCTTACCGCCGCATTCGTCACGCCGAACGACCCCGCCGTGTCGCGGGTGCTTTCGGCGGCTTCGGAGTATCTTGCGCAGTGGACGGGCGACCCTTCGTTCACGGGCTATCAGACGCAGAATCCGAACAACGTGAAATTGCAGGCGGCGGCGATATATGCGGCGCTCCAGGCGGAAAAGATAGTCTACATGGTGCCGCCGCAGGACTTCGAACAGGTCGGTCAGCGGGTGCGGCTTGCGGAGGACGTTCTCTCGATGAAGCAGGGGACTTGCATTGACCTTTCGCTGCTGTACGCCTCGTGCCTTGAAGCCGCGGGGATAAACCCTCTTATAATTCTGACGGAGGGTCATGCCTTCGCGGGTCTGCACCTTGAAGAACAATCGTTCCCCGAATGCACCGACGATGACCCTTCGGCGCTGAAAAAACGCATCGCAAAGGGCATTGACGAGATCTGCCTTGTGGAGTGTACGGCTTTCACGGCGGGCAAAAGCGTCGATTTCGAAAGCGCCGCAAAGACCGCTAACGCCAACCTCGACGACCCGTTCAGTATGACTATCGACATAAAGCGCTGCCGCGTGAGCGGAATCCGCCCCGTGCCGCGCAAAATTTCCGAAAACGCCGAAGACCTGCCAGGTTCGTCTGCGGAAAATCTGATAACCGACGCGCCCGACGAGATAGATTTGGGGCTGCACGGCGCGGTCGCCGACGAAAGGGAGCTGACAAAGCAGGCGATATGGGAGCGAAAGCTGCTCGACCTGAGCTTGCGCAATCCGCTTGTGAATTTCCGCCCGGGCGCAATGAGCGTTCAGCTGATGAGCGCCGACCTTGCGCGTTTGGAGGACGAGATAGCACGCGGCGTGAGCTTCAAGATTCTGCCATGCCCGAAGGAGCAGACCTTCACCGCAGACGAAAGCAAGATTTATGAGCCGGAGAGCAATTCGGAGCGCGTTGCCGCCATTTCCGAAGCCGAGTTCAAAAACGACCGCCTGCGCAGCTACTGTAATGATACCGAGCTTGAACAAAAGCTGAAAAAGCTCCACCGCAGCGCGAAATCGTCCCTTGAAGAAAACGGCGCGAATACGCTGTATCTTGCGCTGGGCTGCCTGAAATGGTACGAGACCGACAAGAGCGAAAAGGCACGGTATTCGCCGCTTGTGCTGGTGCCGGTCGATTTGGTGCGGAATCTGCGGGAAAAGGCGTATTCGCTGCGGCTGCGCGACGAGGAATCCATGATGAACGTAACACTTCTGGAGCTGCTGCGGCAGGATCACGGAATAACGATCCCCGGCGTTGACCCGCTGCCCGCCGACGAAAGCGGCGCGGATATACCGCTCGTTTTCAACACGGTGCGCAAGGCGGTAATGTCCCGCCAGCGCTGGGACGTTGTGGAGATCGCGTTCATCGGGCAGTTTTCGTTCAGCCGCTTTATCATGTGGAACGACCTCCGCGCCCGCAGCGGCGAGCTTAAACAGAACCCTGTTGTCGCCTCGCTGATGTCGGGTCAGCTCGAATGGCAGCCGGAGTGCGAGGACATCACGCCGACCGAACTTGACAGCCGCGTAAGCCCCGCCGACATGGCGATACCCACGAGCGCCGATTCCTCGCAGCTTGCGGCGATCTATGAAGCGGCTCGCGGCGAGAGCTTCGTTCTGCACGGCCCGCCGGGTACGGGCAAATCGCAGACCATAACAAATCTTATAGCAAATGCGTTATATAACGGTAAGAGCGTGCTTTTCGTCGCGGAGAAAATGGCGGCGCTTTCGGTGGTGCAAAAGCGCCTTGAAAAGATAGGTCTCGCGCCGTTCTGTTTGGAGCTTCATTCGAATAAAGCGCAGAAAAGCGCGGTTTTGAAGCAGCTTGACGCAACGCTGAACGTCGGCAAAATAAAGTCTCCCGAGGAATACGCCCGCACCGCCGAAAGCCTGCTGCTGATGCGTAAGCACCTTAACGAAGAAATGCTGCGCCTGCACAAAAAGCAGCCCTGCGGGATCTCGCTGTACGAAGCGATAGCGGGGTACGAGCAGGACGGCGAGTTCTCGCGGCTGGCGGCATTCGGGCAGGATCTCGCCGACAAGCTCACGCCCGCGCTCTGCGACAGGCTGCACAGCGCTGTTTCTCAGACGGCTGCGGCGGGCGCTGCGCTGGGAGATATTTCCGAATCGCCGCTGAAAAATTACGTCATGCGGGATTATTCACCCGAGATACGCGACAAATTCGGCGCTCTCTGCGAAAAGACCGCCGTTGCCGCCGACCGCGAACGCGCCTGCTGCGACAAGCTGGCGGCTTTGCGGAAGACCGTCGGGCGCGGCGGCAAGACCATTACCGCACTGCTCGAAGAAGCGGCGGCGTTTTCTGCCGAGCGCGAAAAGGTGGAGAACGAACGTGCCGCTTTGGAGCAGATATATAACAAGACCGTGTTCGCGCTCGATGTCGATAATTTCCGGCTCGATATTCGCCGCGCTGCGCAGAAATGGGCGCTGCCTAAGTATTTCGGGCTGAAAAAGTTAGCGGGAGAGCTTGACATTCACGCGAAAACGCCCGGCACGGTCACGCGGGACAATCTTGACGAGCAGACAGAACGGCTGGCGGCGTTTGCCGAAAGCCGCAGGGCGCTGAACGAACGCGCACAGGCAATGGGGCTTGACGGCGAAGCCCTCGCCGCCGAATACACCGCCGCTTACGCTGAGGAACGCGCCTCACGCGGCGAGTATGACAAGGCGGTAGGGGAATTTGGCAGATACGTCGATCTTTCGGGCGCGGAAAAGAGCGGCGACCAGTTCGAATACATTATTAATGAAGCGAGCCGCCTGCGCCGCGTGACGGGGCGGCTGCGCGAGCGCTCGGCGTTGCAGCGCTCCCTTGACGAGCTGAAAAGCCTTGGTGCGGAAAATATCGCGGAGCTTTATCTAAGCGGCAAAGTCCCCGCCGAAAAGCTGCCCGCCGCCTTTGACGCGGTGCTTTACCGCACGGTCATTGACAGCGCGTTCCGTGCCGACCCCGCGACGGGCGCATTCAGCGACGCGCAGTTCGAGGACGAAGTTGCCCGCTACCGCGACACCCTGAAAACATTCGAGCTGCTGACGATACAGGAGCTTAACGCACGGCTTTCGGCGAATATCCCGAACATTCGTGCGGGCGCGGGTTCGTCGGAGGTGTCGGTGCTGCAAAAGGCTATCCGCAGCGGCGGGCGGAATATGCCTATCCGCAAGTTGTTTGACAGCATACCGAATCTTCTGCGGCGGATATGCCCGTGTATGCTGATGTCGCCGATCTCGGTGGCGCAGTACATCGACCCCGCGTTCCCTAAATTTGACATGGTAGTGTTTGACGAAGCCTCGCAGCTGCCGACCGCCGAAGCCGTGGGAGCCATTGCACGCGGCGACAGCGTGATAGTTGTCGGCGACCCGCGCCAGCTGCCGCCGACGAGTTTTTTCACGGCGAATCAGACCGACGAGGAAAATTTTGACAAGGAAGACCTCGAAAGCGTTCTGGACGACTGCCTTGCGCTCACGATGCCCTCGCGGCACCTGCTCTGGCACTACCGTTCGCGCCACGAGAGCCTTATCACGTTTTCGAACGTTCGTTTCTATGAGAACAAGCTGCTGACATTCCCCTCGCCCGACGACCTTGAATCGAAGGTAACGTGGGTGAACACGGGCGGCTTTTACGACAAGGGCAAGACCAAGCAGAACCGCGCCGAAGCCGAAGCCGTTGCCGCGGAAATTTGCGAACGTCTGCGCGACCCGGCGCGGCGCGGCGATTCGATAGGCGTTGTAACGTTCAGTATGGTTCAGCAGAACCTGATAGACGACCTTCTCAGCGAGGCATTCATTGCCGACCCCGCGCTTGAAGCGGTGGCGGTCTCCATGTACGAGCCGATAATCATTAAAAATCTTGAAAACGTGCAGGGCGACGAGCGCGATGTTATTCTTTTCTCGGTGGGTTACGGCCCCGACAAGGACGGTAAAGTCTCCATGAATTTCGGCCCGCTCAACCGCGACGGCGGCTGGCGAAGGCTGAACGTCGCCGTGTCGAGGGCGCGTAAGGAGATGAAGGTATTTTCGACCCTGCGCCCCGAGCAGTTAGACCTTTCGCGCACGCGCTCGGAGGGCGTGGCGGAGCTTAAAGCATTCCTCGAATTTGCGGCGAAGGGCAGGCAGGCGCTGGCGGTAAATTCCGCCGCCGAAAGCTATGATACCGACCGTTTCATGGAAGAGCTTGCCGAAAGGCTTAACGCGCTCGGGCTTGAAACGCGCTGCGGGATAGGCTGTTCGGGCTACCGCATTGACGCGGGAATAGTTGACCCCGACGATAAAGGGCGTTATCTGTTAGGCATAATCTGCGACGGCAGGCGGCAGGCGGAGAACACCACCGCTCGCGATCGCAACGTTGTTCAGCCGTCGGTGCTGAAAGGTCTGGGCTGGCGGCTTGTGACGGTTCACGCGCTTGACTGGCTTGCCGACCGCGACAAGGTGGTAGAAAAAGTAAAGCTCGCGGCGGAGCAGGCTATTGAGGACAACCGCCGTCCGCCGGAGCCTGCTGCCGAGCCTGAAACCGCGCCGGAGGAGCAGTCCGCTGAGAAACAGATGTTCGATTTTGAGCGCGAGGAGGAGCCTTCGCCTATCGCCGACCGCTGCGAGAAATACGCGGTGTGGAATGTTCCCGCACAGGGAGATTCGAAAGAATATTATCAGCCGGAAACGCCGCAGAAGATCGCCGAACAGGTGAACCGGATACTTGAAGCCGAAGCGCCCGTGAGCCTTGCGTCGGTAAGGAAGCGAATACTTCAGGCGTGGGGGCTGACGAGGGGCGGCAGCAAGGCGGACACGGTGTTTTTGGAGGGCGTGAAGCTCGCAGGGGCTGTGATTCGCGAAACGCCTGGCGGCAGGGAATTTTTGTGGGCGGCTTGGCAAAGTCCCGAGAGCTATAACAGCGTGCGGGTGCCGTCGGAGCTTGAGGGGACTAAGCGTCCCGCCGACGAGATATGCACGGAGGAACTTGCGGCGGCTGCGGCGCTGATACTGACGGAGCAGGTGTCGATGACGAGGGGCGACCTCATGCGGGAGACGGCGCGGCTGTTCGGGTATTCAAGGGTAACGTCGGCGAATGAGCCGGTATTGTCGGAAGCGGTTGATTATGCGTGTGAGCATGGATTGATGACCGAAGAGGGCGACAGAGTTTGCGGAGTATAAAAGCCGCGTAGCGAAACGGGGTCAAGGGAGACAACCACTAATACAGAAGCTTTTTTCAACACAGACAATACAGCGGATTATAAAGCCCATGTTTGCAGGGAAAGCAAACATGGGCTCTCTTATTCCTTAGCTTTTTGTTCTCCCAGAAAGCGTATAACTATGATCATCAGCGCTCGTATCTGTATAATCATTCAAAACCTTTTTTCAATAGAGCTTTCAATGGTATTAATGCTGAGTGTTTCCAATCAAAAGCACCTGCTTTCGCAGCTTCTCCAATTTTAAAGGAAATAAAATCTTTGTTTATAGAAAAACAAGTATGTAATCTACTTTTATGCATATGAGATCCGATGCTGTTGTACTCATTATTGATTTTCAAAACAAAATCTTCAACATCTTTTCGCATTTTTTCAGATATATTGTTTCTCAAAATATTCCAGCAAAGATCTTCTATAGCTCCTTGAACCGGGTTGGTACTACAAGAAGGCATTAAAGTAAAAGCTATTTTTAATTCGTCACTATTATCAGTCCATTCATTACAATCGCATGGAATAGGAAGTTCGGCAGCTAATAAAGCATTTTTGATCATCTTAACCGCCGCATCTGCATCTGTTTCTGCATCACGAACTATCATTATTCTATTGACATTATCGAAGCCTTCCATGTTCTTTAAGTTAAGAATATACTTGCTAAGATTATTAATACCTCCAAAATCCAAAGCCTGTATATCATTACTGAATCTTTTGTCATCCGCAAGCTCACTACTATTTAGATAATAAAGAAAGAAATTAACTGTATCTATTCCCTCACATAGTAGAATATATCGCTTCATTATTCGTTTTTTCTCTATCGCCATTACCGCACCTCCATTTCAGCTTCTAATGCGGCATCAAGCATTGAGTAATCATACCTATATGAAACGATTCTATCTTTGTTTTTTCCGATACGATTATAACAAAAATCATCTGTATTATTAATGCTATTTCTAACACTTGAAATCAATTCATAACTATGAGTTGTAGCAATCACTTGGCAACTGGAACGTTTACTGATGTGATCTATCATTTTCCACAGTTTCCCATACATGGAATAGTGAAGACCATTCTCTAATTCATCTATCAGAACGATACCACCTTTTCTCCTCATAATGGATAAACAAATACTTAATATTTTTACTATACCATCTCCAGCATACTGTAAGGGCATAAGCTTCCCGGAAATGCGAATGTATAATTGTATTATACCTTGAACAGATAAAGTAACAATATCCTCAATTAATGGATCCATTTCCTGTAGTGCCTTAATGAGTATACTTTTTTCCCCAGATAATTCTATTTTTCCTAATTCATTAACAATAGTTAAAAAATCACGAAAATAGACTTTATATTGAGTAGGTTTCATTAACTTTATTTCATTACCGGGAAGTGATGTTTTAATATCCCTTAGTATGCTACTGCCATTTAAAGAAAAATGTCCGTCTTCGCTATAGCCATTTTCCACATAAGAATAGCATAGCGAGTATGATTCCTTTGTGTTCATACGAAATTGTGCAAGAATATCCTCAGACATACCGCTAATATTCGATGGGAGATAGTTATTATCACGCTTATACTGTAATGCCCCAACCAAATTGTCATTATTGACTTTTATTTGAATGCAGGTATCTGTATCCATCTGATAAAATAACGGTTCCCACAGGTTTTCTGCAGTATTTCCTGAGGTACCACGAAAGCTTGTGAGTTTTCCAAATGACTCACCAGATGAATGATCCATATATAAGAAAATTGCTTCAAGCAAAGTGCTTTTACCAATATTGTTTCTTCCTGAAACAAGGGTGATTCTTTTTAAATTATTTAATTCAATGTTTTTGAGAACCTTAAAGTTCTTTATAGAAATTTCAGTAATCATATTGTATTACCCCCTCCAATCAAATACTGATTAAGAAGACTTAAAGTAAATTAAAATATAGAGTATTCTATTATATTACACAATATTATAACATAATTTACGAACAAAGTCAATCGAATTAATATATTCTTGCACAGTTTATATTGACTAATATGCTGACGTAATCCATTATATCTACAAACTTTGTACCACTTCGTTATCAAGTTGCTTTTTTCTTTCTATCCAATCTGGCATATGAATTGTCAAAAAATCGTAAAAATCTGAATTGTGATTTGGGTACAGCAGGTGAGTCAATTCATGCAAAACTACATATTGAATACATCGGACATTCGCTTTTAATAAGTACTCATTTAAGGTAATCTTATTCTTTTTATATGTACAGCTTCCCCATAACGTTTTCATTTTTTTTATTGAGAGTATGGGCTTATCTATTCCATATTTGCGAATAACAGTATTATAGTAGTAATCTATTTCTTGCTGATATACTTTAAAAGCAGTTTTTCTCCACCATTTGCTGAATACACTTTGAATTAGCCGTTCATCTGTCTGATCAGTTATATACATATTAATTCTATTTTCATCAATTTCAATATAATTATTTACTGATGCTTCTATATATATTCGCATATCCTTACCAAGAAACAAAGTCGATGAACCATTTTTTATTTCTGCTAAGTTATTAAAACCGCTAGCTTTTTTATACTTTGTTATTTGATCATCAATCCACTCTTTATGACTTAAAAGAAAATCATCAATCCATTCAGCAGATACTTGTTCCGGAACAGATAAAATAACATCCAATGATCTAAACACCTTAAGATGAATATTTTTTATTTTTTTTCGAAGTAATTGAACAGTAACTGTACCGTTAATTGCTCCTAAATATATTTCAATTTTCTCCATTAGTATCTTGCAACCGCCGCTTTCATTATTTCATCAATTATCAAGTCAAGAATATCTATGTTTGAATTATTGATCTCATATCCTATTTCATCAAACATCTCGAACAAACAATCATCCAATGAACGATGTATCTGCTTATGAACTACTTCGTTATGTTTCCAATCTCTTTTGGCACAATTAGATATAGCGGTTGTAATTTTCTTGGAATACTCAGCTATTTTATTCTCAACTTGATCTGATAAACGTAAATCTGTTTTTTTGCGAAGAATAGTAATTATAGCTCCATAAAAAGCTTTTGTATCACTATCATTCACAATTGAAGATGGATAATCTCTTGATAATCTCCCATTTCGAAAATCATCAGCCATTGCTTCCATACTATTAAAATATTTATCAGCATCTCTGCTTTCATCATATTCTGCCAAGGTTTTTTTGATTTTTTCAGAGAATTCTTCAAATAATAGAGGATCCTCGTATCTGACTTGCTTCAGTTCGGATTCTATTCTTGTCTTGATTTTATCTGCTTTTATATTTAGCGGATCATCTGAACTAAGTAGCTTTGCCATAGCAACCTTGTCCGTTATTGAAACAGGCTTAATTATTTGATATACATCAGTTGCGGTAACAAATGTATCAAGAAGATTTTTTATTCCGGATTCATACTTTGACAAATCAATTTCGTTATCAAAGCGTTCAATTACACTTTGACGCAGTTTGTCAAAGAAATAATAATCTCTTCGGTATTCTTCTATTTTATCTAACCCGATTGCAACATAAATATCACGATCTGTCAAAGCAAGGTTGAGTAAATTGGCATAATCTTTCAATTTGGCATAAAATTCGTTTCTCTTTATTTCATTCTCAAGACTTTTTTGCCATTCATCAGAAGAAGTGTTGTTATCAAATCCCAAGAACATATCAAGTAAATCTTTATGAGCTTTTTCAAGTTTATTCTTTTCATCTATAGGACCAAGGATAGCATCCTCAATATCTATAGGATCATAGGAGTTCATGGATGATTCTGCATCGTCATACAAATCGACTGCCGTTCTTAAATTTTTGAAAATCCCCCAATAATCCACTATTAGTCCAAAATCCTTGCCTTTGTAAACACGGTTTACTCTTGCAATAGCTTGCAGTAAATTATGTTCTTGAAGAGTTTTATCAACATACAATACTCCGGCGATTGGTGCATCGAATCCTGTCAATAACATATCCTTAACAATAAGCATATTAATATCTCCGTCCGGATTTTTAAAATCATCACACACGGAATCAGTGTATTTTTCATCATTATCGCCGAACAATGGTTTAACATATTTATTATGGTAGTCAATGATTTTTTTAATTGATGCTGTTGTAATATCATCATCATCACCTTCTCGTTTATCACTAAAAGTGATAACGACACGGGGATTAACTTTCCCTCCGGGTAAAGATGAGATAATTTTGAATACATCAACTGCGGTTGCTCTTGAAGAACAAACAACCATTGCTTTCAATCCTTTTGGCAAGCAGTAATTGATAAAATGATCATAGATATCGAAAGCGACTAAATTGATTCTGCTGCTTACTCCCGCAAGCTTTGACCATTTGCTATATTTGCTTTTTAATTTCTTTTTTATTTCTTCCGGAAGATTTTCTGTCAGACTTTCAAAATATGCATCAATTGTATCTGAAGGCTCGTTTTGCTTAACCTTTCTGCCCTCATACACAAGTGGAACGGTGATCTTATCTTCTATAGAACGTTTCATAGTATAATTATGGATAGGATCACCAAATTTTTTATAAGTATTACGCTTGGATTTTAAAATTAAAGGAGTTCCGGTAAAAGCAATTAGTGTTGCATTTGGTAATACCTCACGCATATAATTATACATTGTACTGTACTGAGAACGGTGTGCCTCATCTATTAACACATAGATCTTTTCGCTGTTCTTTTCAAGATAATGATTCTTACATACCGTTTCAAACTTGTTGATAAGCGTTGTTACAATTAAATTGCTCTTGTCTTGAAGAATGGTCTTCAACCCTTTTCCGGTTGCTGCACGTACAGGAGCCATCTGTGAATTTGCAAAATTATCACGAATTTGCTTATCAAGGCTAACTCTATCCGTAACAATAACAAATCGCGGATTCTCTTTGGCTTTTATATATTGTATTTTTTTTACAAGCATAACCATAGTCAGTGATTTTCCACTACCCTGAGTATGCCAAATAACACCGCCTGTAGTATTCTTGCCGTCTTCACCGCTGATCCTTTTGATAGCGCGTTCTACGGCAAAAAACTGCTGATGACGGCAAATTTTCTTAATATTGCTGTCGTATAGAATATAATCATGAATCAATGTCAGAAATCTCTTCTTCTCAAGCAATGAAACAACCGCACGATCCTGCTCTATTATATTACCGTCGGGCGAACAACGTTTGCATATTTCTTCCTGCCATTCTACATCATCTTCACGCCATTCTACAAAGTAGTCCGCGCTTGTTCCGCAAGTTCCGTAAACTACTTTGTTTGGATTCATGGATATAACAATCTGCGAATATTTAAAGAGATTTGGAATATAATTCGGTCCCATATTTCTGACGTTTTGCAGAACGCCTTCTTTCACGTCGATACTGGATTTTTTACATTCGATAACTGCAAGAGGGATACCGTTGACCATAATTACAACATCAGGTCTTGCATACTGACCATTTGACCGTTCTACACTGAATTCTTCTGTGACCTGCCAGATATTGTTTGCAGGGTGTTCAAAGTCTATGTACGAAAGATCAAAAGACTGTCGAACAGGAATATCTTTATCGATCACTACATTTTCTTCGACGCTGATTCCAAGCGTAAGAAGATTATATATCTCCTTACTTGCCATAGAAAGACCTTGCAGCAACGAAGCGTCCAATGCAGTAATTGCACGCTGAACAGACTCGCCCGAAAAGTTGAGCTCAAAATCTTTATACTTATATGTCTGCTTATTTAAAAAACGGATAAGCTCATCCATAAAGATCACTTTGGACAAGCTGCCTCGTTTTTGTTCTGCTTCGCTTCTTGAAACATATTCATAGCCCATTTTTTGCAGAAAAGAAATAACTCTGTTCTGACATTCCGGGCGTTCGTTAAATATATTAGGATCCGGCATAATAATCCCTCACTATATATTATTGTCTTTTGTGACTCGCACAATTCCATTCAATAAGTATTGCTGCAATACTTTTCGTTGTTTAATTATTGTTTCACACTTATGCTGATGAAGGGTGATAAG
>CACYSH010000005.1:58697-104420 GCA_902776945.1 uncultured Ruminococcus sp. | reverse complement strand
CCGTCGTTCTGCGGGTTGATACCCACGTCGGACGCTTGTATCGCCTTTTCGATACCCTTTAAAATGCTCTTGTCGTAGGGAGTGATGACAAGCACTCTCGCTTCGGCGGCGGAAACGCTTGCCAGCTGATTGATCGGAGTGGGAGCGCCGTAATAATCGACCTTTACCTTATCGAGAACGGCGGGATTTGCTCTGCCGGCGCGTATCGTCGCGTAATCGTCGATCAGATGATTTATGGATTTCTTCATTTTAGTCTTGGCGGTATCAATAACGGTATTCATATTCGGGCTTCCTTTCACTTATATATTTTGTTATTATAACAATCATTTTACGATCGTGCCGATATTCTCGCCCATGCAAGCATCGAAAATATTCTCGGGGCGTGCGATGTCGAAAACGAGTATCGGGATATTGTTATCCTTGCAGAGTGCGGCAGCGGTAGCGTCCATTACCTTCAAATTTTTGGCAAGCACATCGGAGAAGGTGATCTCGTCGAACTTCACCGCGTCATCGTACTGGTGAGGGTCTTTGTCGTAAACGCCGTCAACCATAGTCGCCTTGAAGATTATGTCAGCCTCGATCTCGGCGGCACGGAGAGCGGCGGCGGTATCGGTCGAGAAGAACGGATTACCCGTTCCGCAGCCGAAGATAACGACTCTTCCCTTTTCGAAATGCCTTTCCGCCTTATTGCGGATATACGGTTCGGCAACCTGGGGCATGGAAATAGCGGTCTGCACTCTTACCTGAAGTCCGCAGGCCTCCATACCGTCGGCAACGGCAAGGGCGTTCATGGTGGTGGCGAGCATACCGATATGGTCTGCCCTCGTTCTGTCCATAGCGCCGCTGGAGCGTCCGCGCCAGAAATTTCCTCCGCCGACAACGATGCCGACCTGCACGCCCGCGTCAACGCATTTCTTGACAGCCTTTGCCAGCACGGTAATAATATCGTAATCAAGACCTGTCTTCTTTTCTCCGGCAAGAGCCTCGCCGCTCAATTTGAGCAGTATTCTTTTATATTTCGGTTCCAACTGACTCACTCCCAATCATTTTTTATTCATCAAGAAAATTGTTTTCTGTCAAATTTTTCTCTAAAGATAATTATACTATATTTTATTGCGAATGTAAAGCCCTTTTTGCAATTTTTCTTGTAATTTTCAAGAACATAAGAGCGCAAAAAGCAGACCACCTGTTTCAGGAGGTCTGCCGCATTGTAAAAAACAAAAGTCTTGGGAAGGAGGTCGGCACGAACAAGTTCATGCAAAGGGTCTTCCCCCAGAAAAGCTGTCGGCATTCGCAAACTAATGGTAAAAGAGAAGCCGTTAAGTCCAAAATTTAAATTGGCAATTTCAAGAAATACTAACAAAAACAAGTAGGGTGATAAATCAGCAATATTGAGCGGAAACGAACAAATTGCCGATTTTAATTTTTACCGCGCATCTCTGCATATTTTTGTGGATTTGCTTTGTCGCGGGCTTTGCGCGGTTGCGCCTGCGGCGCAATGGGGGGCTGCTCGCCTTGGCACGAACTTGTTCGTGCGGTTGACCCCTCGCCAGCGCACCGGCGCTGGATCCGGTGTCCGTTCTCACTTTGCGCGTTTTTACTTATTCAGGAAATCCTGCTCAGTTTCCGGTCTCGACCGCCGCTGCATAAGCGCCCCTATCGACTCCCGCGCCTTCCTGCCGCCGAACAATATCTCATAAAGCTGCTCGGTTATCGGCATCTCCACACCGCATTTCTTCGCAAGCTCATAGGCGTTTTTCGTACACCCGTACCCCTCGACCGTGCCGACCTGCCGCACCGCCTCCTCCGGCGAAACGCCCTGTCCTATCAAAATCCCCGCACGGCGGTTGCGGCTGTGCATCGAACAGCAGGTAACGATCAGATCGCCAATGCCGCTAAGTCCCGCAAACGTCAGCGGATCGGCACCCAGAGCCTGCCCCAGCGTGGAGATCTCGCGTATGCCGCGTGTCATAAGCGCCGCTTTGGTATTATCTCCCAGCCCGAGACCGTCGCAGACCCCCGCCGCCAGCGCAATGACGTTTTTCAGCGACCCGCCCAACTCACAACCGAGAACGTCCTCGTTCGAATAAACGCGAAAATTCGCTGTCATTAACATCTGCTGAACCCGCCGCGAGACCTCCGGGCTGTCCGAAGCCACAACAACGGTTGTCGGAATGCCCCTCGCCAGCTCCTCCGCGTGGGAGGGTCCCGTAAGTATCGCAACGGGATTGTTCGGCAGAGATTCCTTCGTCACAACGTCTATGGTCTTGAGCGAACCGTTTTCAAGCCCCTTCGCGGTGTTCACGGCAATGGTCTGCGGCTCGATGAACTCCGCCGCCTTTTCGCAGACCGAGCGCGTTCCCGCCGTCGGCACGCAGAAAATGGCAAGCTCCTTGCCCCTGATCTCGCTGATGTCATCGGTAAGGCGCACCGTTTCGGGGACTTTGCAGCCCGGCAGCTTTGCTTTCAGCTCGCCGGTTTCGCGTATCTCGTCGAGCTTTTCCTTTGACCTCGCCCACACGGTAACGTCATGACCCGCGCCCGCGCACATTATCGCGATAGAAAGCCCGAATCCGCCCGCGCCGAGTATCATGATCTTTGACATAAAAACGCCCCCTTAATGCTCCGCCGTGTCGGAATCGGCGGACTTCTTTTTCTGACCGACCTTGTTTTCCGTTCCCGCACGGAGCCGCTCGATGTTCGAACGGTGCATATAGACTATCATTCCGCCGATTATCGCCGCAACGATAAAATTCGGTATATGCCCGGGGAATTTAGCGGCGTTTATGCTCTGCCATATCAAGGTGAAAACGGGGTATGTAACAGCCGCGCATATCGAGCCGACCGAAACGTATTTCGTCGAAATGACAAGTATCCCGAACACCGCAAGCGACACCGCGCAGGTCAGCGGATCCATAGCGATAAGCGTTGTCGCCGCCAGCAGAACGCCCTTTCCGCCGTGAAAGCCGTAGAATATCGGGAACATATGTCCGATTATTGTAAACAGTCCCGCGATGTAGCCGATAAAGTTTTTATCGCCGCCGAAAAACATCACCCCGCAGACGTTCCCGACTATCAGCTTTGCAGCCAGCACCGCCGCCACGCCCTTGAACAGGTCGCACAGCAGGGTCACTAAGCCCATGCCCTTTCCGTAAACGCGGATAACGTTCGTAAGCCCCGCGTTGCCGCTGCCCTTCTCGCGTATGTCCTCGCCCTTGATGAGCTTAACGGCGATTATCGCGGAATTAAGGCTCCCCCAGATATACGAGATCAAAGCCGTCAAAAACAGACAAAGTGCATATTTCATGTCACTTGCTCCTCTTAAAAGTCAAATAATTACTATTATAAACAACAATTTCCACGTTGACAAGGTGTAGGGCGGGGTCAGGTTCAACTCCCGCCCGCACCGTGCCATACCATAACCGAACGATTTTTGCAACGCAGAGTGCTGTACGAGCTTGCTCGTACCAACGATAGCCGTCTGCATGAACGAAGTTCATGCCATTGTCTGCGATTTGATAGTGAAATAGTATTAAGCCTTTACGTCGTCACGGTCACGCTCGCGCACAAGCATCACGATCGGCGTTCCGTCAAGCCCGAATGTCTCCCTGATCTGATTCTCAATATATCTCCTATACGAAAAATGAAACAGCTCCGCACGGTTGACAAAGCAAACAAACGTCGGCGGCTTAGTCGAAGCCTGCGTCATATAATAAATCTTGAGCCGTCTGCCCTTGTCGGAGGGCGGCTGAACCCTCGCCGTCGCATAAGCAAGAACATCGTTGAGCCTGCCCGTAGGTATGCGGACAGAGTTCTGCTGTGCGGTATAATTCACCATTTCAAGCAGCTTGTCCATGCGGGTGCCGTTTTTCGCCGAAACAAACACGAAAGGCACATAGCTCATAAAGCTGAAATCAATTTCCAGCTTTTTCTTGAACTCGTTCATCGTGTTGGTGTCCTTTTCAATAACGTCCCATTTATTGACAGCCACCACGCAAGCCTTGCCCTTTTCGTGAGCATAGCCCGCGACCTTCGAATCCTGCTCGGTGAAGCCCACCGCCGCGTCAATGACGATCACCGCCACATCGGCGCGGTCAACCGCCATATATGAGCGCAGAACGCTGTAACGCTCGATGCTTTCAAGCACCTTCGACTTCTTGCGGATACCCGCCGTGTCGATAAAGACGTACTTGCCCTGCGCATTCTCAACGTAAGTGTCGGTAGCGTCGCGGGTGGTTCCGGCAATGTCGGAAACTATCACGCGCTCCTCGCCGCACAGACGGTTGATTATCGACGATTTGCCGACGTTAGGCTTGCCTATCACGGCGACCTTGATCACGTCCTCGCCGTAGTCCTCGCCCTGCTCGTCGGGGAGATTTTTCAGCACCTCGTCGAGCATATCGCCCGTGCCGTGACCGTGTACCGACGAAACGGCGAACGGCTCGCCCAAGCCGAGATTGTAGAACTCATAGAACTCCGCGGGCGGCTCGCCTACCGTGTCGCACTTGTTTACGCAGAGAACAACGGGCTTCTGCGAACGGCGGAGCATTGCCGCTACTTCCTCATCGGTGGCGGTCACGCCGCATTTCAGGTCTGTAACAAATATTATAACATCGGCGCGGTCAATGGCAAGCTCTGCCTGACGGCGCATCTGCGAAAGTATCACATCGGAAGAATCCGGCTCGATACCACCGGTATCAACGAGCATGAACTCGCGCCCCAACCATTCGCATTTTGAATATATCCTGTCGCGTGTAACGCCTGGCGTGTCCTCGACTATCGAGAGCCGCTGACCTATCAGCTTGTTAAATAGCGTTGATTTACCGACGTTCGGTCTGCCTACGACCGCGACCAAGGGCATTGACATCTTGTATCTCCTCCTCAATTTATATATGGAAAAACTTATTGCCTTTCGATACGCCGAAGTCCTCGAAACGCACTCCGTATCTTTCCTCAAATCCGTTCAAATATTCATCGAGCGAATCATATTCCGTAATGCGCTCCGTGTCCTCGTTTTCGTGGAACATATTGTTGTCGAGGTCGCATTCATCTGTATAAGCAATGTATTTACCGTCTTTTTTCTGAACCGCGCTGACATAGTATATCGTGCAGCCGCCGCGTTTGAACAAGCGATTAGCGCCGACCTGCCTGCCGCGTTCGATAAGCGCGATTACCCTTTCACGCTGTTTCATATCATCAGTCATATTTACTATATACCTATCCCCAGCACCGCGTCAAGGTATTCAAAACCGTCGTTCGCGGTCGGGGTTATCTTTATGTTAAGCGCCGCCTTAACGTCGTCAAGGTGCATATCGTCAAGGAATATCGGCTCGTCGGCTTTGAGCATCTGCTTCGAGATAAGCAGCTCGTCGCCCAGGTCTTTGTCTTTAAGCTGGTCGATAAGGTCGCCCGCCGTGATAAGCCCCGTGACGGTTATCGTCTCGCCGAAAAAGCGGTTGAGGATCGGTATCACCTGCACGGTAACGTCCGGAAAAGCCGCCATTATATCCTCTGCAAGCGACTTCTGCACGGGATAGACAGCCGTTCCGCAGGCGATAGTTACTTTGCGCTTACCTCCGTCATACTCGGCAAGCTCTATCGCCGAATGAACTTCATCTATAAGCGAGCGGCACAGCCCCACGCCGTTTTCGTACTGCGGATAATCCTCGTAAAAATCGCCTTCGGGCAGCGGTCTTTTTGCAATAAGGTAGAACTCGTCCGCCGCGAAAGCCATTCGCGTGCCGTATTTTTCGAGCGACTTTTCCTGAACCTCCGCGATAACGTCAATTGCCTCCCCCGCCGTTTTTTCATTGAACAGCGTGAGCGGATAAAGCCCCTCGCGGAACTTCGTCACCCCGACGGGAACTATTGCCACCGACTGTATGTTCGGCATAAGGTCGTAGAGGTCGTTCAGCGTGCGGCGCAGCTCGTCGCCGTCGTTTATGCCGGGACAGCAGACGATCTGACAATTGAGCATCAGCCCGCTTTCGGCGATCATGCGGATATATTTGAGCTTTTCACCCGCAAAGCGGTTGTGCATCATCATACAGCGCAGCTCGGGATTTGTTGTATGCACCGAAACGTTGATGTTCAGGCGCATATCAATGATCCGCTGAACGTCCTTGTCCGTCAGGTTCGTCAGCGTGACATAATTTCCCTGCAAGAACGAAAGCCGTGCATCGTCGTCCTTGAAATACAGCGTTTCGCGCATTCCGGGCGGCATCTGGTCGATAAAGCAGAAAATGCACTTGTTCGAGCAGCTGCGCTTGTTGTCCATTAAAAAAGACTCAAACTGCATACCGAGATCGTCGTATTCCGACTTGCGAATCTTAAAAGTGAGTTCCTCGCCGCCGCGCTTTATCACAAGCTCGGTGCGGTTTTCGGCGGCGTAAAACATATAATCGAGAACGTCCTCGATCTCGTGACCGTTAATTGAGACAAGAATATCCCCCGCCTGTATGCCCGCCCTTTCGGCGTGACCGCACTTATCAAGCCCCGTTATTTCGACCGCCATTACCTCACCTCAATCCTCCGCGGGTAGTGCAAAAAGCAGAGAAGGTGCAAACCCTCCTCTGCCCGTAGAATACAAAGCTATTGTCATGCGATGCCGGGAACTCAGTTGTCCTTGGCGATCACCTGAACACCCTTGTAATAACCGCAGTTCTTGCAAACTCTGTGGGGAGCGGTAAGCTCGCCGCAGTTGGAGCATCTGCTGAGAGCAGGCGCATCAAGCTTCCAGACATTGGAACGTCTCTTGTCACGTCTTGCCTTCGAGGTTTTTCTCTTGGGTACTGCCATTTTCGGCACCTCCTTATCATGTCACGCCAATGTCAGACAAAAGCGCACACGCAAAATTCATTCACAGCCGCAGCCGCCCTCGTTAAGATCCTTGCCGCACTTCGGACAAAGCCCCTTGCAGTCCTCCTTACAGAGGATCTTCGAGGGCATCTCCAGGCTCAGATCGGTAAGAGCAAGCTCGCCTATTTCAAGCGTATTGTCGGGGCAGACCACATAATCCTCATAGCCCTCCTCCTCGTCCTCGCCGTTGGCGAAGGCTTTAACGAGAGTATGCGTGAAATCATGGACATATTCCCTTTCAAAGGCTTTAAGACACCTATCACAGGTATGCTCCATAACGGCGCTTACCGTCATACTGAGAGTGACCACTCCGGCGCGGTTCCTGACCGCACCCTTGATCGTGAGAGGTGCCGCGAAAGTCTCATACGGGCGCTGCTCTTCCAGTTCGGCAACAGACAGAGAAGTGTCTATTTCCGCCGACTGTCCCGGCTCTTCAAAAACCCTTTTCAGCTGAAGGAGCATAATTCCGCCCTCCCCTTTCGCATATTGCTTCGACCCGCGGCGAGGTTGAGCCGCCGCGGATCATAAGCATCACAAAATTTATTATAGACCATGCAGGGTGATTTGTCAAGCCCTTTCGCGAATATTTTAATAAATTATTCAAAAAGAGCCGGACTTATCATCTTTAGTGAATGAACGCCTTTACCTGCTCGGGAAGCTCTTCCGGCTCTGCCGAAATGGTGAACACGAGCTTTACGTCCTTGGCAAGAACCGCGACCTTTTCGATCATCTTGCCAAGTTCGTCGTAGTCTCTGCCGCCGATTCTTAAAATACCGTCAACATAGATCTGCTGAATGTCATAGTTGCCCGCGAGCAGACCCGCAACAAAGCCGTAGAAAGCGTCATAGCTGTTGATGCCGTATTCCTCAGCGTCAACAAGTCTTACCTTAGAGGGGATCTCATAGGTGAGCTTCATGCCTCTTTCGATGCAAACAACGTTTCCGGTAGCCTCGTCGGCAGCCTTGATGATAGCGTCAACAAGCACCTTGGTCTTGCCGGTGCCCTTTTTTCCGGGGATAAGATTTATCATGTTATTACTCCATTCTGTCAAACGACGTTTATTTCCGAAGCGTTGCCGCCCCGATTATTCCATTAAGATAAAAGATATAAGATATAAGATAAAAGATATAAGATAAATATTTACAGTAAACAACCAATGATCTTTCACCGTATTGCAGTGGGGCGTCTCCACGCAGTCAAAGTACAAATCATTATGTCGTTTAATATAATTCCGACTGCATTTGTTCGGCTCCGTATTATCTGTTATCTTTTATCTCTTATCTTTTTATCTTCTTTCAGCCGAGCTTCGCCTCAAGCTCTGCTTTTCTGTCCTCGTAGCCGGGCTTGCCGAGCAGCGCGAACATATTCTTCTTGTAGCTCTCAACGCCGGGCTGGTCGAAGGGATTTACGCCCAGCATATAGCCCGAAATAGCGCACGCCTTCTCGAAGAAGTAGATAAGCTCGCCCATTGTTTCCTCGCCAACATCGTCAAGCTCGATGATGATGTTCGGAACGCCGCCCTCGGTATGCGCAAGCACGGTACCCTGGAAGGCTCTCAGATTAACGACCGACATATCCTGATTGGTAAGGAAGTTCAGACCGTCAAGGTTCTCTGCGTCTGCTTCAAGGAAACGGTCGCTTCTCTGCTTCTTGATGTCAAGCACGGTCTCGAACATGATGCGCGAGCCGTCCTGAATGAACTGACCGAGCGAATGCAGGTCGGTCGAGAACACAGCGGACGCGGGGAAAATGCCCTTGTTGTCCTTGCCCTCGCTCTCGCCGTAGAGCTGCTTGAACCATTCGTTCATCATAGCGAACGCGGGGTCGTAGCTGATAAGCATTTCAACGCTCTTGTTCTTATTATAAAGAATGTTGCGGAGCGCGGCGTATTTATAGCAGTCGTTGCCGTCGTCCTTGGCATACTTCTCTCTTGCGGCGGCAGCGCCTGCCATGAGCTTGTCGATGTCGATACCCGCGCAGGCGATAGGCAGCAGACCAACGGCAGTCAGCACGGAATATCTTCCGCCAACGTCGTCGGGAACAACGAATGTCTCGTAGCCTTCCGCGTCGGCAAGGGATTTGAGCGTACCCTTAGCCTTGTCGGTGGTAGCGAAAATTCTGTCCTTAGCGCCGTCCTTGCCGTACTTGTCCTCAACGAGCTTCTTGAATATTCTGAAAGCAAGAGCAGGCTCGGTAGTGGTGCCGGATTTCGAGATAACGTTCACGCAGATGTCCTTACCCTCGCAAATCGCAAGAATATCGTTCAGGTACGCGGGGTTGATGCTGTTGCCGACATAGTAGATGTCGGGGGTATCCTTTTTAAGATTATTGTAAAGCGAGGATCTGAGTGCTTCGATAACTGCTCTTGCGCCGAGATACGATCCGCCGATGCCGATAACGATAAGCACATCGCAGGTCTTCTTTATCTTTTCGGCGGCAGCCTTGATGCGGGCGAACTCTTCCTTATCGTAGTTCACGGGGAGATCGACCCAGCCCAGAAAATCATTTCCGGGACCGTTTCTGTCGGCAAGAGTCTTGTGTGCCGCGGAAACGAGCGGAGCGATAGCGTCAAGCTCGCGCTCCGAAACAAAAGGCTTCAGATACTCGCAGTTGAGTTTAACAGACATAAGTAATACTTCCTTTCGATCTTGTACAATTTTTCCAGATCAACCGTCGGGGAAGCCTTACGGCATACCCGGCTGATTTAATTATACAATACTTTTGAGAATTTTTCAAGAGTTTTCTAAGCGCAAGGCAAGTTTTGTTGAATCTGCACATTTAAATATAAATAGATTTCCACATATTGCACAATAGATACATAAAATAACACAGGGGCAAGCAAAGCCAGCGGCTCACGCAAAGCAGGGGCATAATGCCGGATCCAGTGCACGGGCGCTGGAACCCGCATCCGCCCCGCCGCCGGCTTTCTGCTTATCCCTCTTTTAAAACCTACACAAATTGCACAGAGCGCGATAAATACCATACCGCATATCCATTCTTCCAATCGGTTCGGCGGCACAAATATGTATCTCCATTATCTCCGTATCATCAAGCGTATAAACCACCCTGCCAAGCACATCGCCCTCCGCAATGGGAGCCGTGACCCGCTCCGAAATTTCCGCCTTAAACTGCGCCCGCGAAGCCGTCCCCCTTCCGAGCAGCACGCCCCTGTCATTCTCAGCCCTGACCCGCACAGCCGCCACACGCCCATGCTCCACAGGAATATCGGCGGTAAGCTCTTCCGATATTTCGGGCGAAAAAACCGAATACTTCTCAAACACGCCGTCAAACACCCCCTCCGCTTCGGAAAAGATCCTCTCGCGGCTCTCCGACCCGACGATCACCGCGCAGACGATCATATCCCGTCGGCGCACCGCTCCGATAATATTGCACTTCCCGCCCGCCGCAAAGAATTTCAGCCCGCAGGCACCCTTGTAATCCCGCACAAGACGGTTAGTGTTGACAAGCTCCGTTTCGCCGTTCCTGACTCTCTCCTGCCAAGCCGTAAAGTACCCGCCCAGAATATCGTGTTTAAGCACCTCTTCCGAAAGCAGGCAGAGATCGGCGGCGGTCGTGACCGAACGCTCGTCAAGCCCCATGCAGTCCTCGAAATGCGTCCGGCTCATGCCGAGAGCGGCGGCGCGTTCGTTCATGCGGAAAACGTGGGCTTCGGCGCTCCCCGAGAGCCTTTCGGCAAGCGCGGCGCAGGCATCGTTGGCATTACCCATGATTATTGATTTGAGCAATTCTTCCACCGTGACGCGCTCGCCCGGCATAAGCCATATCTGCGGCGCGGGCATGGAATTGGCGTATGAAGAAGCAGCGATCTCCTCCGAAAGCGTTACCTTGCCGCCTTCGATCTCCTCAGCACAGATAAGCGCCGTCATCAGCTTTGCAAAATGACCCATTGACACCGTTTTGTCGGCGGCGCGTTCGCAGACGTTCTGCCCTGTCCCAAGCTCGCGCACGCAGACGCTTTCGGCAGAAACGCCGTCAAGCAGACCGCCGCTTTCCTCGCTGCCCGACGCAAAAACCTCCTCCGCCGCCCCGACCGCAAGCAGCGCCGTAAAGATCATTAGCGTGGCCAGCCTTTTTATCAGCATTTTCAACATATACTTGTCCCTCCTTCCTTTACAGTATATTCGTTTTGACAGCATAATATCACTCCGCAAAATATTGAAACGGTATTCAAGAAAGCGAGAGAAACAGAGAAAATTTAAGAGATTTAAAGAGAATGAACGATATATCTTGAAAATTTCCGGATTTTTTGCTTGACAAACTGCCGAAATGTGTTATAATAGTTATTGTCACGCAAAACAACAGACAGCTGCGGGGAAGGAAATGCCCCGACGGAAAAAGGAGGAAATTCTATGTCTACTTATATGCCCAAAAGCAGCGACATCGAGCGCAAGTGGTATATTCTTGACGCAGAGGGAAAATCTCTCGGTCGTGTAGCGGCTAAGGCTGCACATCTTCTCAGAGGTAAGCACAAGCCCACCTATGCACCTCACGCCGACTGCGGCGATCATGTTATCATCATCAACTGCGACAAGGCGGTTCTCACCGGCAACAAGCTCACTCAGAAGACTTTCAAGTGGCACACCGGCTGGATCGGCGGTCTTAAGGAGATCCAGTATTCCAAGCTCATGGCTGAACAGTCCGACAAGGCTATGACCATTGCGGTAAACGGTATGCTCCCGAACAATACACTCGGAAGAAAGCAGGCAACAAGGCTTAGAGTATACAAGGGTGCAGAGCATGAGAACGCTGCTCAGAAGCCCGAGAAATACGAGTTCTGATCTGAAAGGAGCAATATAAATGTACGAATCAAAATCCACCTATTATTACGGCACCGGAAGAAGAAAGCACTCCGTAGCAAGAGTTCGCGTATATGAAGGCTCCGGCAAGATCACCATCAACGGCAGAGACATCGACGATTACTTCGGTCTTGAGACCTTAAAGCTCATCGTTCGCCAGCCCTTCGCTGTTACCAACACGAACGAGAAATTCGACATCGTATGCACCGTTACCGGCGGCGGCGTTACCGGTCAGGCGGGCGCTATCAGACACGGTCTGTCCCGCGCTCTTCTCCAGTTCGACCCCGAGCTTCGTTCCGCTCTCAAGAAGGAAGGCTTCCTCACCAGAGACCCGAGAATGAAGGAAAGAAAGAAGTACGGCTTGAAGGCTGCAAGACGCGCTCCGCAGTTCAGCAAGAGATAAAAATTCCCTTTGGGAAATATACGCAAAATCGCCCCGAAGCGCTATGCTTCGGGGTTTTTGTTATGCTTTGGCAAAGCCGACTGAAATCGCGGGTCAATCGCCGGCAGATAACGCCTTCTACGATGTACGCTGTCTTGAACGCATAATATATATCTTCACAGACTTTTTCACAAATTCCGTCAGAAAGCTATACTGCCGTCTTCTAACATTATAGGCTGTTCGGTCTGTTTGATCCGGTTCAGCATAAACGTGTCGGTATTCATATAATCTTCCAATGACAATTTGCCGACAAGCTCATAATTATAAGCCAACTGAAAAGCTTGATTATTAGTCAGTGCTGTCGAATAATCATAGATATTTTTTCTAACACTAAAAGGTGTTCTCGGCATACTAAAGGTTATATATCTTCTTAACTTGCTTCTGAACTCTTCACTATTAAGAATATTAAAAATATTTATCCATGATAAATAATTGTCCGGATATTCACCGTTAGTATAATAATACTTAGCGGCAAAAATATTAATTTCCTGTTCAAACAATTCGGACAGTATAAAGATCATATGACAATATAATTCATTAAACTCAGGTTCTCTGCCAAATTCATTTATCAGTTCTTCCAAGAAAACCTCCACTTCGTTCAGCATAGATCGAATGTCTCTAAAATCAGATTTATCGGTCATATCTTTTTTTAATTCATGAATATCGGCTTTCATATCCTTAACATAATTTTGAAAATTCCTTACCTTTTCTTTTAATTCCATAGATACTATCAGATCTTTTATTTGCAGGATATTGGAATTGATCTCCTTGATCTGAACATCTAATTTATCGAGTTTTTTTGATGTAATATAAAACCCGGCTATCGAAATGCCCATATTTGCAATACCGACCGCGCAGTTTAACCAGGAAACAGCTTGTATCTGACCAAGCTTACCGACAGCACTGCTTAGATCATCAAGTTTATCAATAACAACATCCAATTTCTGATTTGCCTGATTTACACCTTTTTGTATAAACGCACACTGAACATTACAGCCGACCGAAGACGCAAGGTTTAATCCTCCGAGCACGGGGTTCAGAGCGCCGCCGACGCTTCTTTGCAGCGTCGGCTTTAACAGCTCAATAAATTTACCGTCAACCTTTACGCCGCCCTTTTCCAATGTAGCTTTGCCCGCTTTTATTAATTTCCACGCTTCCTTGCTTATCGTTGCTACTATTCCAACATTCCCCATTTTTATACCCCCATATTTTTACGGTAATAATTATATACAGCATATAAAATATATCTCCAATAATTAAACCTATATATAATTTTATGATTATCACTACCCTCTTCTATATTATTAACCAGCCTTTTTCCCACTCTTTTTGCTCCCAGATAAAACGAAACTTCCGCCACCGATCCTGCCACTATATTAATAGAACCTATCGCTAACCCCGCGACCTTTCCTGCCAACATCATTCTTTTCCATGATTTTTCGTCTTTAACGATTTCCTTCTTAAGTCTAACATTTTTCCTCCTAATTGTTTCAATTTCATCATAAATTTTATAACTTTCTATTAATTTATTCATATCAATCTTTTCATCAAAGTATAAATTGCCAATTCTGCTTTCGGAATGCGATGCATTTTCAGAACTAATGCTGCCTTTTTTGTAATCTTCAAAGCTTGATGTAAATATATTATTATTATCACACTCTAAAGAACCATATAAATGCAGGATATTCACTAAAGCTTCACAAATAACTATTGCGTCAAAATCGGGGTATTTATTTTCCTGCTCAGAAATTATTGCAACAGACTCAGAATAGTAGTTATATGCGATTCCTTTGTCTTTTTCCGAAAGAAACCTAAACAGAATATCCTTGAAATCGGATTTAAGATAATAATTCAAAGTATTAAACAGTTCTTTCCCCGTATCAAAGTCAGATCTTGAAATTTCAAGATCTGAACAATATTGATCTGCCAGAGCATTAACGCCGGATAAAAAATCTTTTGCTGAAATTTTTAAACCTATAATTTTGCGATCACTATCTTCCACTATTTTTTCAATAAAATGGTCTATTACCAAATTAAAACACTTCCTTCAGTCATTATACAGTTTTATACTTTATACGAACACAGTTTAACAGCCAAATGCTCATTTTGTATATTATACCATACTTCGTCGATATTGTCAATATGCCCGTGTGTCACCGTCTGCCTCTACTTGTTAACTCGTGATTAATTTATTTCGTTTCCATTTGACATTATAATGCCAATGTGATATAATAAAAACAGCATTCATTAAATTTTTCCGCAAAGGAGCTGTTCATATGTCTGTTTACAGAATCTATGTTGAAAAAAAGCCCGGTTTTGATGTTGAAGCCCGTTCTATCGCGGCTGATCTGCGCTCGGCGTTCGGCATCACGCCCGAAAGCGTGCGCGTTATCAACCGCTATGATGCGGAGGGGCTTTCGGAGGAGGACTTCAGAGCCGCCGTGCCTGTCGTGTTCTCCGAGCCTGCCGTTGACGTATGCTACGACCATATGCCCGAGCTTAAAGCTAACGAAAAGGTCATCTGCGCCGAGTACCTGCCCGGTCAGTTCGATCAGCGCGCCGATTCCTGCGCCCAGTGTATCTCGCTCCTGCGCGGCGGCAAGCGCCCGACCGTCAAGAGCGCCCGCGTTTACATCTTCGGCGGCGAACTGACGGACGAACAAATGTCCGCTATCGAGCATTATCTCATCAACCCCGTTGAATCGCGCCGCGCAAGGCTTGACCGTTTCGAGACCCTCGACGTTAAGTACGATATTCCCACGACGGTAAGCACCGTTGACGGCTTTATCACTAAGGACGAGGACGGTCTTAAAGAAATGCTCGCCTCGCTGGGGCTGGCTATGGACTTGGACGACATCAAGTTCTGCCAGAGCTACTTCCGCGACACCGAAAAGCGCGACCCGACTATCACCGAGATACGCATGATAGATACCTACTGGAGCGACCACTGCCGCCACACCACGTTCTCGACCATTATCGACAGTGCCGAGATAGGCGCAGACTACATCAAAGACACATATAATGAATATAAAGCCGCTCGCGCCGACCTCTACGCCGGACGCGGGCACGAACAAGTTCGTGCAGACAAGCCCGAAACGCTTATGGATTTGGCGGTCATCGGCGCAAAGCAGCTGAAAAAGGCAGGTCTGCTTGACGACCTCGACGAGAGCGAGGAGATAAACGCCTGCTCGATAAAGATAACCGTAGACGTTGACGGCAAGCCGGAAGACTGGCTGCTGATGTTCAAGAACGAGACCCACAATCACCCCACCGAAATTGAGCCTTTCGGCGGCGCGGCTACCTGTCTCGGCGGCGCGATAAGAGACCCGCTTTCGGGCAGAAGCTATGTTTATCAGGCAATGCGCGTTACGGGTGCCGCAGACCCGCTGCTCCCCGTTGAAAAGACCATTGAGGGCAAGCTCCCGCAGAGAAAGATATGCGTGGGCGCGGCTAACGGTTACAGCTCCTACGGCAATCAGATAGGACTTGCGACAGGTCATGTCAACGAGATCTATCACCCGGGCTATGTGGCGAAGCGCATGGAGATAGGCGCGGTAATCGGCGCGGCTCCCGCTTCGAATGTACGCCGCGAAAGACCCGCTCCCGGCGATGTTGTAATACTTCTCGGCGGAAAGACGGGGCGCGACGGCTGCGGCGGCGCTACGGGTTCGTCAAAATCCCACACGCTTCACTCGCTTGAAAGCTGCGGCGCGGAAGTCCAGAAGGGCAACGCTCCCGAAGAGAGAAAGCTCCAGCGCCTGTTCCGCAATCCCGACGTTACCGCTATGATCAAGCGCTGCAACGACTTCGGCGCGGGCGGCGTTTCGGTCGCTATCGGCGAGCTGACGGACGGTCTTGAGATAGACCTTGACAAGGTAACAAAGAAATACGACGGTCTCGACGGCACCGAGCTTGCTATCTCCGAATCGCAGGAGAGAATGGCGGTAGTTATCGCCGCAGAGGATACCGAAAAATTCATGGCGGAAGCTGCCAAGGAGAACCTTGAAGCAACTCTCGTTGCGGTAGTCAAGGAAGAACCGCGCCTTAAAATGAACTGGTGCGGCAATACTATTGTAAATCTTTCGCGTGAGTTCCTTAACTCCAACGGCGCGGAAAAGCATACGACTGTTACAGTTCCCGCCCCTGTATTCGAGGATAAGTCAGTCGGTGAGGACGGTATCAGCGAAGCTGATACCGCGGCACGTTGGGAGGAAATGATCTCCGACCTGAACATTTGTTCGCAGAAGGGTCTTGTGGAGCGCTTTGATTCTACTATCGGCGCAGGTACCGTGCTTATGCCCTACGGCGGCAAGTATCAGGACACTCCCTCGCAGGCTATGGCGGCAAAGATACCCGTTCTCGGCGGCGAGACAAAAACCGCTTCTATAATGGGCTGGGGCTATGATCCCTATCTTTCGAGCGAAAGCCCCTATCACGGCGCGGTTTCGGCGGTCGTTGAATCGCTGGCGAAAGTCGTTGCCGCGGGCGGCGCTTACGACACCTGCCGCCTGACCTTCCAGGAGTTCTTTGAGCGCACTCAGAACGACCCCAAGCGCTGGGGCAAGCCCTTTGCGGCGCTTCTCGGTGCGTACAAGGCGCAGACGGCTATGGGCTGCGCGGCGATCGGCGGCAAGGACTCCATGTCCGGCACGTTCGAGCATATCGACGTTCCGCCCACGCTCGTTTCGTTCGCAGTTACCACACAGAACACCGACAAAATTATCTCCGACGAGTTCAAGAAAGCCGGATCTAAGGTCGCCTACATCGCGCCCGAATACAACGCCGACAGGCTCGTTGATTTCGATTCATTAAAGAAAGTATTCAAGACCGTTGAAAAGCTGATAGCCGACGGCAAGGCTCTTTCGGTATGGGCTGTTTCCTACGGCGGCATTGCCGAAGCGGTCGCGAAAATGGGATTCGGCAACCGCATAGGCTTTAAGTTCACCGAAAAGCTCACCGCCGAAAAGCTGTTCAAGCCCGTTTACGGCGCGTTCGTTATCGAGCTTGCGGATAATGCCAATACAGACGGTCTTGAAGTTATCGGCGAAACAACCGAGAAGTTCGTCATCGAAAACGGCTACACGGTAGACGGCGAAAAGCTTGTTTCGCTGTGGTCGGGTAAGCTCGAAAAGATTTTCCCGACTAAGGTAAACGAACCTGCCGAAAAGCCCGAGGTTTACAGCTACGAAGCCACGACCCGACCCGCTCCCGCAATAAAGGTCGCCAAGCCGAAGGTGCTTATCCCCGTATTCCCCGGCACCAACTGCGAATACGACACCGCCCGCGCCTTTGAAAAGGCGGGCGCAGAAGCCGAGATTTTCGTTATAAAGAACCTCACGAGCGAGATGATCGAGGAATCCGTGTTGGCTTGTGAAAAGCTCATCAAGCAGTCGCAGATAGTAATGCTCCCGGGTGGATTCTCGGGCGGCGACGAACCCGACGGCTCCGGCAAGTTCATTGTATCGTTCCTGCGCAATCCCCGCCTTACCGACGCTATCCACGACCTGTTAAAGAACCGCGACGGTCTTATGCTCGGTATCTGCAACGGCTTCCAGGCTTTAATTAAACTGGGTCTTGTTCCGTATGGCGAGATCACCCCCATGCGCGACGATTCGCCCACACTTACTTTCAACACCATTGCGCGTCACCAGTCTAAAATGGTCAACACGCGCATTGCTTCGAACAAGTCTCCGTGGCTTGCAAGCTGTGCGGTCGGTGATATACATAATATTGCCATTTCTCACGGCGAGGGCAGATTCACCGCCACTTCCGAAGAGGTCGCAAGGCTTGCCGCGAACGGTCAGATCGCCACGCAGTACGTTGACCTTGACGGCGTGCCTACTTTCGATATACAGTTCAATCCGAATACCTCTGTGCAGGCTATCGAGGGTATCACCTCGCCCGACGGCAGAATTCTCGGAAAAATGGGTCATTCGGAGCGTAAGGGCGATAATGTCTGCAAGAACGTTCCCGGTGAGAAAGACCAGCAGATATTCGAGAACGGCGTGAAATATTTTAAGTAAGCTCAATGGAAATAAATTCCGACAGATTTCTGCCGTATATATTTTTTGATGACAAGAGCCTAAGCTATATCCCGATGCAGATATTTCTTGTCTACACGGGGCTTGTAAGCCTGATAACGTTCATCGCCTACGGTGCTGACAAAGCAAAGGCGAAAGCTAACGGCGCGGGCAAGAATAAACGGCGCATTCCCGAACGGGTCTTGCTGATACTTGCGTTTTCGGGCGGTGCTTTGGGCGCGGCAGCGGGTATGCTCGCGTTTCATCACAAAACGCGGAAACGCAAGTTCGGCATACTCGTGCCTGTTTCCGTGATATTGTGGGTACTGCTGTTGCTTTACACGGTATATCTCGGGATAATGGGTAAACATACCGACATTATATAAATAGACCGGCAAAAAACGGCGTGAAGTATTTTAAGTAATAATGCCGTCCCCCGCCTGGGGGACATGAATCGAAACATCGTTCTTGTTCCGATAGCGGTAATTCTGTGGGCGGCGGAACTTGTTGCTATAATAATGATTACAAAATAAGAGCAGCGGCGGGAGTCGAACCTGCCCCCGCCCTACATGGCTATTCGGGTCAAAACGTATAATACAGTGCGCCCCTACAAAAGAATTTCCTATAAAGATATATACAAAAGGAGGATAATTATGGATCAGCTTTTAAAGATACTAAAGACAAATGCCAGACTCTCCAACGCGGAGCTGGCGGTCATGCTTGACCTTACCGAAGAGGAGGTCGCCGAGAAAATAGCCGCCTACGAAAGCGCGGGAGTTATAAAGGGCTACACCGCTATCATCGACGACGCGGCTATCGACCCGGGACTTGTTACCGCGATGATAGAGCTTAAAGTTACCCCGCTTTCGCAGTCGGGCTACGACGAGATCGCCCGCGAGATCGCCAACTATGACGAGGTGGAGAGCGTGCGGCTCATGTCCGGCGCGTATGATATTCTTGTAAGCGTTACCGGACGAAATATCCGCGAGGTGTCTCAGTTCGTTTCGGCAAGGCTCGCCGCCATTGACGCGGTTTCCTCCACTACCACCCACTTCGAGCTTAAAGCCTACAAATTCAACGGCGTTCCGATATTCGACGAGGACACCGACGAGAGAGGAATGGTCTCGCCATGATGACAGATTACGACAATTTGCTTAACCCGAAGGTCGTTGAGATGAAGCCTTCGGGAATACGAAGATTTTTCGATATGGCGGCGCAGATGCAGGGCGTTATCTCGCTGGGTGTCGGCGAACCCGATTTCAAGACCCCGTGGGCTATCCGTCAGACAGGCATTGAAACGCTCCGCAAGGGGCGCACCTGCTACACGGCTAACGCGGGTCTGCGCGAGCTGCGGCAGGAGATAGCCAAGTACCTTAAAAACGCGGTGCATACCGACTACGATCCCGACCACGAGATCCTTGTCTCGGTCGGCGGCTCCGAAGCTATCGACCTTTCCGTGAGAGCCTGCGTGGCTCCCGGCGACGAGGTGCTTGTGGTCGAACCGAGCTTTGTCTGTTACAGCCCGATAATCTCGATGATGGGCGGCGTTCCCGTGCCTATCGAAACTAAGGTCGAGGACGAGTTCAGGCTGACCGCCGAACAGCTCCGCGCCGCTATCACCCCGAAAACGAAAATGCTTATTCTTCCCTTCCCGAACAACCCGACGGGCGCTATCATGCGGCGCGAGGACTTGGAGGCGATAGCGGAAGTCATCAGGGAGACCAACATATTCGTGCTTTCCGACGAAATTTATTCCGAGCTGACATATTCCGGCAAGCACGTTTCTATCGTTGAGATAGACGGTATGCGCGAACGGACTATCCTCATTAACGGCTTTTCGAAGAGCTTTGCCATGACGGGCTGGAGAATGGGCTTTGCGGCGGCTCCCGAAGGGATAATGAAGCACATACTGAAACTGCACCAGTACTGCATCATGTCTGCGCCGACAACGAGCCAGTACGCGGCTATTACGGCGCTCCGCGACTGCATGAACGACACGGTGAAGATGAAAAACGAGTACAATATCCGCCGCAGACTTGTGGTTGACGGATTCAACCGACTGGGACTGACCTGTTTTGAGCCGCAGGGGGCGTTTTATGTGTTCCCGTGCATACGTTCGACGGGGCTTTCGAGCGAGGAATTTTGCGAAAAGCTGATAAATTCGATGAAGGTCGCGGTGGTGCCGGGCAATGCTTTCGGCGACTGCGGCGAGGGATTCATAAGAGTCAGCTATGCGTATTCGGTAACGCATTTGAAGGAAGCGCTGAAACGTATTGGCGAATTTCTCAAAGTGCTTGAACAGGAAAAGCAGAAATAAAAAAGAAACGCAAAACAAGGGCATATCAAAAGTCTTAGGAAGGGGTTGACTGCGTCATCAACAAAGTTGATGCAAACTATGTTAATGCCGGCAAGCTCTGCCAACCCCTTTCCTAAGACTTTTGGTTTGCCTTCATTTTGCGTAGCTTTGCACATTTATCTTTCGCGGAGGTGAGCGTCAATGGAAAGCCTTATCATAAAGCACAACGAGCTGACCGCCGAACAGTTCATCGGACTGTGGGAAAGCGTCTGGGGCGGCGCTCCGTCGCCGGAACAGACGCGGCTTGCTATGGAACACACGCTGTTCCGTGTGTCGGTGTTTGACGGCGAAAAAATAGTCGCAATGGCGCGTATGATAGGCGACATGGGGCTTGATTATTACATTAAAGATGTTATCGTAAGACCCGAATATCAGCGGCGCGGCATCGGCAGGCTGCTTATAAACGAACTGCTTGGATTTATCGCCAAAAACGGCGTACCCGGCACTGAGATTTTCGTCGAGCTTTGCGCCATGCCCGACAAGATACCATTTTATGAGAAATTCGGCTTTTCATCCAACGAAGCACAGCGGCTGAGAATGATGTTAAAGGTATAGGTGAACGGGCATGGAAAATCCCTGGAAGACGGTAAGCCTTGACGATTACGAGAGCCACATGGCGCTCGGGTCGGTAAGACAGCTTCAAACACTCAACGAGATAATGAAACGCCAGCTGAACGCCTTCCCCGCACGGAACGTGATGATCCTCGGCGTGGCGGGCGGCAACGGACTTGAACATATCGACCCGAAAAAATATAACACGGTCTACGGCGTGGACGTTAATCCCGATTATCTGCGCGAGGTCGAAAAGCGCTATACCGCGCTTGACGGCGTGCTGAAATGCCTCTGCGCCGACTGCACGAACATTCGTGCCATCGCCGATGTCACCGGACTTCCACACGCGGAGCTTGTCATCGCCGACCTGCTGATAGAATACATCGGTTACGATTGCTTCAAGCGCGTTTTGCGGCAGGTGGCACCGCGTTATGTTTCGTGCGTTATACAAGTTGACAGCGGCGAGGGCTTCGTTTCCGATTCGCCCTATCTTCACTCGTTCGACTGCCTTGACAGCGTTCACCGCAGTATCGGCGCTGAAAAACTTGCCAATGAACTGGAAACTATCGGCTACAAGCAGTCGGCGGTGCGCGAACACCCGCTCCCGAACGGCAAGAAGCTGACAGAAATTGACTTTTACGGAGAATAACTATGCAGACACTTGAACTTCGGGCTTACGCCAAGCTCAATCTGTTCCTTGACATAACGGGCAGACGCGCCGACGGCTATCACGAGCTGAAAACCGTTATGCAGTCGGTCAGCATTTACGACGAGCTGACTTTTACGCTCACCGAAGGCGCGGGAATAGAGCTTACCTGCGACCGCGGCGATCTGCCCGTAAACGACGATAATCTTGTTATCAAGGGCATCAAGGCGGTTCTGAATTACGCCTATTTTCAGCCCGGGTGCAAAATTTCCGTGCGGCTTAAAAAGCGCATTCCGTCGGGCGCGGGAATGGGCGGCGGAAGTGCCGACTGCGCGGCGGCAATTATTGCCATGAACGAGATGTTTCATCTCGGTTTAAGCACGGACGAGCTTATCACGGCGGCGAAAATGTGCGGCGCTGATGTGCCTTTCTGCGTGACGGGCGGCACGGCGCTCTGCGAGGGTATCGGCGAGAAAATGACCCCCCTGGCCGCGCCCGAAAACCTGCTTTTTGCGGTCGTCAAGCCCTCGCAGAGCATTTCGACCCCTGCGGCTTACAAGTCGTTCGACACGAAGGGCAAGCCTGCTGCGGGCGATTACGACGGCTTTTCGGCGGCGCTTTCGGACGGTAAGCCCGACAAGATAGGCGCGGCGCTTTACAATGCTTTCACGGCGGCTGACGAACCCGCATACATCGGGCGGATAAAATCGGCGCTGAAACGCGGCGGCGCTTACGGCGCGGAAATGACGGGCAGCGGCTCGGCGGTGTTCGGGGTGTTCGCGGCAAACGAAAGAGATCAGGCGGAGCTTGCCATAAAAGGTGTTCCCCGCTCATGCTCGGAATCGGGGGGGCTGATAGGCGAGGTCTGCCGACCCGTGCCGCACGGCGTGGAGATAGTTCAGCCGGATAAGGCTGACGATACGCCGGAAGAGCTTCGGTCTCTTCGCGGAAAATACCTCGACCCGGCGCGGACTACCGACGTTATGGAACATCTTCCGCAGATAAAGCATTGCGCGGTCTGCTTCGACAAGGTGGCTGACGAGCCGCTTTTATCGCGCAGAATGTGGTATATCGCGCCAGAAAGAGACCAAGCCGTCTGCGAAAGCTGCTTTAACGAACTGCGCGACAAGCTGGATATTAAGGCTGCCGACGGATACGACACCGAATGGTTTTGATGTTAATTTTTAGGAGATATGAATATTTATAATGAGAAAAGAATTTGAAAAATTTATTTTTGACAGACTGAAAAAACGCGGCGAGGCGGTCGATTTCGACGACCTTTACCGCCCTCTTTCCAAGTCGGTGACAAAGAAGGAGCTTGACAAATGGCTTGAAGAACAGGGGCGGCAGGGCAAGATAATCAACACGGGGCGCGGGTACGTTATCCCGAAGGGCGGCTCGGAATTTAGCGGCAAGGTCGTCAGCGTGAAAAAGACCTTCGGCTTTGTGCGCTCCGACGAGGACGGCACCGAGTATTTCGTGGCGGGCAGGTACTTAAACGGCGCTATGCCCGGCGACTGCGTGACGATTCAGACCTACATCGGGCGCGACAACAAAACGGAAGGTCGCGTCGTGGAAATAACAGAGCAGAAATTTTCGCGCTTTACAGGGAATATCGTCAACGAGTTCGGCGAGTTAAAGGTCGTTCCCGACACCCTTTCGCGCTGTGCCATGACCATTGAGGACAGCGACGGCTACGAGCTGCGCGAGGGCGACAAAGTTCTTGCCGAGATAAGCAGGCGCGGCACTACCCACGCCGACCACCGCTGCAAGATACTCATGAGCTACGGCAGCTCGCTCAAAGCCTCCGCCTGCGCGTTGAGCGTTCTCGGGCTGAACGGTCTTACGCCGATATTCCCGCCCGAAGTCATCGACAATGCAAAAAAGGTCTCGGACTACCGCGCTATCTCCTCCGAGATACCCGCCCGACTTGACCTGCGCAGCAAGCCGATCTTCACGATTGACAGCGCGTCAACAAAAGACATCGACGACGCTATCTCTATCGAGCGGACGGACAGCGGCGGCTATCGCTTAGGCGTTCACATCGCGGACGTTTCGTTCTACGTTCGCCCGAAAACGCACCTTGACAAAGAAGCCTTCAAGCGCGGAACAAGCGTTTACTATGCCGACCGCGTTATCCCGATGCTGCCGCCCGAGCTTTCGAACGGCATCTGCTCGCTCAACCCGAACGAGGACAGGCTTGCTTTTTCGGCGCTTATGGAGCTTGACCGCAACGCGGAGATAACAAGCTACAAATTCGCAAAGACCGTTATCCGCTCGCGGGTGAAGGGCGTTTACAGCGAAATAAACGAACTGCTTGAAGGCTACAACGCCAAGGCGCTCTGCGAGAAATACGCCGAAGTCCTTGATATGCTCCCCGTTATGAAAGAGCTTGCCGAAAAGCTAAAGGGCAACCGCATTCATCGCGGCGCTCCGCAGCTTTCGACCACCGAGAGCATACTTGTCATCGACGAGAACGACTACTGCATTGACGTTAAACCGCACGAAACAGGTCTCAGTCAGGAGATGATCGAGGACTTCATGCTCTGTGCAAACGAATGTGCGGCGAAATTCGGCGCGGAAAAGGGTCTGCCTTTTGTTTACCGCGTTCACGAAAATCCGCCCGAGGACAAGCTCGAATACCTCAAAACGGGACTTACCGAGCTGCGTATCCCGTTCAATTTTGACGACGGCGGTGCGAAGCCCAAGCAGCTTTCGGAGATACTCGAATGGGAGCGCGGCACCGACCGTTTCCCCGTTGTCAACAATCTGGTTCTGCGGAGTATGGCGAAGGCGAAGTATTCCCCCGAGCCGCTCGGACATTTCGGACTGGTTCTCGGCGATTACGCGCATTTCACCTCGCCGATCCGCCGCTATCCCGACCTTGCCATTCACCGCATTATGAGCGATCATCTTGCGGGAATGACCCCCGACGAGCTTGGTATGCGGTACGGTGAGTTTTCCGCCGAAGCCGCCGATCAGGCTACGCAGACCGAGATAATCGCGATGCAGACCGAGCGCGAGTGCGAGGACTGCTATAAGGCGGAGTACATGAAATCAAGGCTCGGCAATGTGTATGAGGGCGTTATTGTTTCGTGTATGCCGCATGGTATCTATGTTATGCTCGATAATACCTGCGAGGGCATGATAAGACTTGATACGCTGCCTTATCCCGATTACTTTTTTGATGAGGCGTTTTCGGTTAAGCGTGTGGGGAAGGGTCCCGTGTTTACCGTTGGAAAGCGTATAATGGTGCAGGTAGTAAAAGCCGACGTCAGCAGTGGTAATGTTGATTTTGAGTATTGCGGCGAAGTCGAAGAAACTAAATAAAATAAAGCAAAGCAAAACGCCGATAACACGAAGTTACCGGCGTTTTTTCAATTAAGCGGCGAGACAGACACGGGATCCAGCGCCCGTGCGCTGGCGAGGGGTCAACCGCACGAACAAGTTCGTGCCAAGGCGAGCAGCCCCCTTGCGGGGCATGGGGCAGCGCCCCATATGCGCCGCAGGCGCATAAAACGCAAAGCCAACAAATAAAGCAAATCGTAATTATCCGCAGAATTGAGCGGACAAAAATAAAATCGGCAATTTCAAGATAATCTAACAAAAACAAACAAAGTGTATAGTTCTGCAAGACAGTACGGAAACAAAGAAATTGCCGATTTTATTGTGCGAAAGAGCGCAGCGATTTTCGCACAAAGCCGTTGACCGCGCTCTGCCCCACCGAAAAGATACTGCTGACCGCCCAGTTTGCTCGTTCGCTCCGCTCACTTCGCACAAAGGAAGGCAGCTGCACGCAGATTCTGCTGGTGCTGATTTAAATGGGGGCGCTGCCCCTGCATGAACGCTTCAGCGTTCATGCCACCCCCGCAAGGGGCGAAGCCCCTTGACCCCGGTTCCGCTTCGCGGGCTTTCTTTTTTCCTTTTCTTTTATTCCGCCTTTATTTCTATTCTCTCTACTTCATATCCGTCATTTTCAAGCAGCGCGATTATCCCCCTTTTACCGGCATAATGCGCCAGCCCCACAACCATGAACGTCCGTTTATCACTATTCATAAGCTCCTTGGCATCTTTCACCATGTGTGCATTACGGTCATAATACATCGTGTCCATAAAATCGGTTATCTCCGCTCTCAGATCATCGGGAATGTCCTCGAACTCGCCCTCGCTTTCCTTTTCGACCCATTCAAGATCGCCCGTTTTCCACGCCTTGAAAAGCGCTTTGTTATCTTCCTTTAGCTTTTCGGCATTCTCGACCGAATACTCCGACAAAAGCAGCTCATAGATATTATCGGAAAAGCCCGCAAGCATTTCAAGCTGCTCGTCTACCGATTCGATCTCGTAGATCTGCTTGCCCTCGCCGCGTGCTTTAGTCAGCAGAAAGCGGTCAAGACCCTTATCGGCGGTGAGCGTCGTATCTTCAAGCGCAAGATTCTGCACCGAAGAATAAAGCGTCCAGGCACGATTTTTTTCGGCATCAACAACGTCAACATCAAACAGTTCAAGATAGCCCGATAGCTTTTCCCAGGTCTCGGCGGAAAGATGATCCTTTACCGTTTCGCCCTGCGGATATTTGAGTATGCCCGAATATTTCAGCTGCGCCGCTGAGGCGGTGAGAGCGGTTATATCACACTCGACCGCAAGAACATCAGCGGAGTTATAGGCATTCATGATCTCTTCCGGCAGAGGATAGCAGGTGTCATTCAGCATATGCATCGAACCCATCATATACATTTCTTTGCCGTCGGGAGAGGTCGCCTTCCATAGCGCGGGCGTGTACGGAATGTCCTCGCCGTAAAGCGGCTGCTCCGGCTCGGTTCCGTCTGACGTATCAGAATCCGCCTCCGCCCCCGAAACGGTCGTTTTCGGCGGGAGCGTTACCTTTACGGGAGCCTGCGTTTCAGCCTGCGAGCTTTCGGAGGAGCTGTTCCCGCCCGACTGCTTTTCTTCGGGCTTGCCGCCGCAGCCCGAAACAGCCGACATTACCAAAGCCGCCGCAAGCAGGGCGATCATTCGTTTTAGCTTTTGCCTTATCATTTATTCCACTCCCTTCCGAAGTCAGTCCTCAGCGGGAGCCGCCTTCTTTTTGAAAAGTCCCACGCTATGCTCGGTCATCGTGAATATTGAATCGCTTGTGAATATCTTTACCGTGATCGCAAGGCAGATAATAAGGAATATTATCTGATAGATCAGCCCGAATATGTATTCGTTTGTCTTGCCGAAAAGCACGCAGTCGGTCGCGGTAAAGGTGTGTGTGAAGGGTATCGCGTAAAGCAGATACTTGAACATACCCGGCAGACCGCTTATGTCGGTGAACATCGAAGCCATAAATGGTATTATAGTTATGAACATCAGCGGCAGAAGCAGGGTCTGCGAGCTTTTGATGTCCTTGGCAAAAGCACCCAGTATCATCGCGAGCGAAAGCGCTATCAGCATGGTAAGCATCATCTGCACACCTATCAGCAGGTAGGTTTTCAGGTCGAACACCAGCCCTAAGCTCTTCAGGTTTTCGCCAATATCATCGGGAAGCTCGCCCGTTATGTTGATCGTCAGATTATTCATGCCGATCATGTAGACCGAAGCGTTAAGTATCGCTATGACCGCCGCCGCAAGCATTTTCGCACATATTATATGCAGTCTTGAAACAGGCGCGGAAAGCAGCGTTTCAAGGGTCTTGTCGATCTTCTCGGCGCTGACGGCGTTTATCATCGTCTGCGAACCGAGCAGCACCATTATATAGACTACCAGCGGCATGAAGAGCGAACGGCTGTAAAGGCTCGAATAGAGTATCAGCTGCGAAACGTTCTCCGACTTGTCGTTTACTATCGTATGCTCGGTAACGCCGACGGGCGCTTCTATCAGAACCGCCTCCGCTTCGGTCAGAGCGCCTTCGCTCACCTTCTGCGTATAGAGCGCGGATTTTACTGCGGCGCTTATCAGCTGAACAGCGGTCTCAGAGCCGACATTCATATTGCTCATGGTCGCAAGCGAGGTCATGCGGCTGACGTAGATTATCTCCGCCTGCTCGCCGGACGTTATCTTGTCGGAAAAACCCTGTGAAAGCACGACAAAGCTCTTTACGCCGAGCCTTTTAAGCTCCGCCGCGTAATCGTCCGACTCCGGCTCGAATACATTGACATCGTTTGTCATGTCGGCGGTCGGGTGTTTAAGGAACTCTATTACCGATTCGGAAAAGTCGGTCTTGTCAAGGTCGCAGATCGTGATACGTCCGCTCTGCTCCTGCGCTTCCTCGGAGGACTTTGTCATCATGCCGCCCATAGAGTACATCATAATGAGCATAAACAGCAGCAGACCTATCGTCTGCGCAGTGAGCATTTCGCGCAGCTCTTTTTTCAGCAGGCTCAAAAATTTATTCATGATCTGTCACCACCCCTTGATGTCCTTCTTCATTACAACAAGCTCAAAAACATCTTCAAGATTGTCCGCCTCGTACTTTTGGATAAGCTCCTGCGGCTTGCCAAGCTCCAGCAGATGTCCCTTAGCGATTATGCCCACGCGGTCGGAAACGTATTCGATTTCAAGCATATTATGCGACGAAAGCAGAAAGCTCATGCCCTCCGCCGCCAGCGCCTTTATCTTGCGGCGAATCTCAAGCGCGTTGATGATGTCAAGCCCCGAAGTAGGCTCGTCGAGGATAGCGACCAGCGGACGGGGCATGATAGTTCTTGCGAGGAGCAGCTTTCTCGTCATGCCGCGTGAGTAGGAGCCTATCTTGTCGTTCAGCCTGTCGCCCAGACCGCATATCTTTTCCGCGTCGGCTACGAAACCGTCAGCCTGCTGTTTTGAATGGGCGTACATTTCCGCCATGAAGCGGAGATAATCCCTGCCCTTCATATTCTTGTAAGCGCCCGCCTCGTCGGGGAGGTAGGTCAGACCCTCGCGCACGCCTGCGGGGTCGGTAAGGATAGACTTGCCGCCTACCTTAGCGTCGCCCTCCGTAGGCTTCAAAAGCGTGGCTATCATGCGGATAGTGGTGGTCTTGCCCGCGCCGTTGGGACCTATCAGCGCGAATATCTCGCCCTTTTTAACGTCAAACGAAACGTCGCGGCTGGCATAGACCCCCTTTTTGTACTGTTTTGACAGGTGATCTACCTGCAAAACGACTTCTCCCTGTTCTGACATTTTTTATTCTCCCTTCCTGTCTTTTTACTGCCTGCCGCCGCACATATCACGATAAGCACAGCAGCTATAATGGTTGCCGCTGTGAGCAATATTGCCGATTTGGTAAGCAGGCAGAATATCAAAAGCGCAAGCCCTGTCTGGGGCAGCAGCTTGAAAAGCATGATCTTCATGATGTCGTTCTCCTTTATATCTCTTTTATTATAGTAAACGACATAATGAATTGCACTTTGACCGTGTAGGGTGGCTGCACGAACGTAGTTCGTGCCATTGCCCCCACCTGTCCTACCAAATGATTATTCCAACCGTGTGATAGGTCGGGGCAAGCCCCGACCCTACACCTACACAATTAACGAACAATTATTTATGTCGCTTACTATAACTATATTTATCTTTTTCAGGAAAAATTGCCTCCTATATTATATCACAGTGTTAAATGAATGTCAATCTGTTCTAAACCTTATCGTCTATGTCATACTTAGCTTTCAACCTGCGATAGCCCACCCATGACTTGATATAAGCCCACAGATACAGCACCCAGCACATACCGTAACAGCCAAGCACCGCCCAGTCGCCCGCGTCCTGTTTAGGCTCGTTCAAAAGCCTTACCGTCTGCGGGATAAGCACCAGTACCGTGAGTATCAGCAAAAGCGGCAGCTTTGACCACAGCACCCTTTTAGCCATATCGAGCCGCGATTCGTCATCGGAAAATATGTCAAGCTCTTTGGGCGAAACGCCGTCGGCGTTCTTGCGAAAGTAGTAAAAATCGTTTATCACGCCGCAGTATTCCCAGCCGTAGTCGGAGAACATCTGTATGTAGCTCCCGCGCTCGCTCCTTTTGGGGTTGAAGCCTATCTTGTAAACGACGTTCTCCGGCTCGCAGGAAACGAACTTCTGACCGCCAAGCGCTCCGAGGAAGGCGTTTTCGTCGTAGGAAACGAGCTTCCAGCCCTTTGCGTGCATCTTGTTGTAGTATTCCTCCTCGCGGTCGTAATCGCAGAGGTAGAACATTTTGAATGTCCTCTTTGTTTTATTCGTTTTGTTATCCATTGCTGTCTCCTCCGTTATTTCTGCGCAGACCCTTTTTCTTCTATCTGTCTCTTATGCCTGCGGTAGCTCAGGAACGCGCCGATATATCCCCATACATAAAGCGCCCAAAGCACAACGTACATTCCTATCAGCGTCCAGTCTACCCAGTTGCGGGATGTCAGCCTGAACAGATTCAGCGTCTGCGGGATAAGTATGCAGAACGTGCATACCAGCAGGATAGGCAGACCCGCCGTGACAGCCTTCTTCGCCATATCGAGCCGCGATTCGTCGTCCGAAAAAATGTCAAGCTCCTCGGGCGAAACTCCGTCGGCGTTCTTGCGGAAGCAGTAGAAATTTTGAAGCGTTCCGATGAACTCCCAGCCGTAGTCCTCGAACATCTTTATGTAGCTGTCGCGGTCGGTCTTGACGGCGTTGTAGCCTATCTTATAGACCACGTTCGCGGGTTCGCACTTCTCGAACGTCTGTAAAACCACCGCCGTCTTGCCCTCCGGCTTCATCAGTGCCCAGCCCTTGGCGTGCATTTCGGAGTAGTAATTCTCCTGCTTGTCGTAGTCGTAGTTCCAGAACCATTTGTGAGTTCTCTTTATCGTTCTGTCGCTCATTTTTGCCGCCCCCGTTACTTCTGATCCCAGCTCTTTTTTATCTGTTTTTTATGCCTGCGGCTGCTTACGAACACGCCGATATAGCCCCATACATAGACCGCCCAGTGCAGAATCAAAGCCGTCAGGTCTGCCCGACCGCGCTCCGTATCTCCGAGAATGCTTACCGTCTGCGGGATAAGTATGCAGAATGTACACATCGTCAACATCGGCAGCCATACCGTTACCGCCTTTTTCGACATATTGAGCCGCGATTCGTCATCGGAGAATATGTCAAGCTCTTCGGCGGAAGCTCCGTCGGCGCTCTTGCGGAAGCAGTAGAAATCGTTCATCTCGCCGCAGTATTCCCAGCCGTAGTCCTCAAACATCTTTATGAAGCTCCCGCGCCCGGTCTTAACTGCGTTATAGCCCACTTTGTAAACGACGTTCGCAGGCTCGCATTTCTCGAAGCGCTGTTCGAAAGCCGTGCCTTCGCGCTCCTGCTTTTTCAGCGCCCAGCCTTTTGCGTGCATTTTGGTGTAATATTTTTCCTGCTTGTCGTAGTCGAAATCCCAGAACCATTTGTAGGTTTTCTTTATATTCTTTTCACTCATTTTTTTCGCCCCCTATGTTTCTGTAAAGCCTGCGGATACGGCGTATTTCAAGGTCAAGGACTTCCTGCCCGAGCGCCGTTATCCTGTACAGCTTGCGTTTTTCTTCTTCTCTCACGAAGCTGATAAGACCGTCCTTTTCCATTTTCGAAAGCGTGCCGTACATCGTTCCCGCCGTGATTATCACCTCGCCGCCGGTCATTTCCTTGACCGTCTGCGTGATGCTGTAACCGTGCATCTCCCGCCGCAGACAGAAAAGAATGTAAAACGCGGTCTCCGACATGGGAACGTATACTCTTTTTATTCGGTCATCCATTTCATTGTCTCCTCTCTGTACGGTGTTTGTCTCCCTGGGCTTTCGGTATCGAACCGCGCTGTATCGCGTTTCTTTATATCTTACTGCGTTGTATCGAAGTTCGATGTATCTTAGCTTGATATAAGTATATCACACCTCGATATACTTGTCAATAGTTTTGATGAACTTTTTTCGTTTTGCGCAGCTTTCATATACTTGTATAAATTATCAGCAAAAGTTTCGACATTTTTTATAAGCATTGCGCAATTTGTATGTTCGAATATAAAAGTGATTGTACAAATTCTGTACAGGGCGAGCATTGCTCGCCCGTGAATTTTCCCTACCGTGTGAAATATCCCGACCTTGTGCAATTTATTCTGTCGTTTACTATATGACTGTGCAAGTCGCGGAGCAGGTCAATCTCCGCAATGCCACACCTTGATGTATTTTTGTATAATTTATTAAATGTAGAGAAAATACTTGACAAACAAGCTAAAATAATGTAAAATTAAAGTATGCATTATTATTTACAAATTCTTTTTCGCCGGACTTTTTGTCGGGCGGTTTGGTTTTATAAAATAAAAAAATGCTTCGTATCTTTAAAATTTCATAGTGTGACGGGGCATTTGCACGGGGGTCGGCGGCGTTATCGTGAACGCTTTTTTGTAAAGACTTCCCGGCGGTGCTTCGTTCTTTCAGAGAAGGAGGAAGGCTAAACAATGGGTGCAACTATTGCCCTTTGTGTCGCGGCTTTGATAATCGGCGCTGCCGTTGCCGGTTTCATTTGTTTCGATAAGGGTGTAAAGTACCGCCAGAAAACGGCTGAGGCTGCTATCGGTTCCGCAGAAAAAGAGGCTGAAAGGCTTATCGCCGAAGCCGAAAAGACCGTGAAGGAGGCTGTCAAAAGCTCCGAAAAGATTCTTCATGAGGCTGAGAAAAACGCTGATTACCTGAAAAAGGAAAAGCTCGTTGAGGCAAACGAGCAGATCAACAAACAGCGTCAGGAGGCTGAAAAGGAGATCAAGGAAAGGCGCGGCGAAGTCACCAGGCAGGAAAGAAGGCTCGGTCAGAAGGAGGAATCCCTTGACAAGAAGATGAGTTCTCTTGAACGCAAGGAGGAACAGCTCCAGAATCAGCTCAAAAAAGCCGATCAGAAGCTCGAAGAGGCGGAACAGCTGTGGGAAAGCCGCCGCTCGGAGCTTGAGCGTATTTCGCAGCTGACGGCAGATCAGGCTAAGGAGATCCTTATGGCAAGTCTTGAGGACGAGCTTACTCACGAAAAGGCTCTGAGGCTTTCGGCGTATGAGTCGCAGATCAAGGACGAGTGCGAACAGAAGGCAAGGCAGTACATCTCTCTCGCTATTGCGCGGTGCGCCGCCGATCAGGTGTCGGAGGCTGCCGTATCGGTCGTAACTCTGCCCAATGACGATATGAAGGGCAGAATAATCGGACGCGAGGGCAGAAACATACGGGCTATCGAAACTCTTACGGGAGCCGACCTTATTATCGACGACACGCCCGAAGCTATCACTATTTCCTGCTTCGACCAGGTAAGGCGCGAGATAGCAAGGCTGGCGCTTGAAAAGCTCATCGCCGACGGAAGGATACACCCCACAAGGATCGAGGAAATGGTCGATAAGGCAAGGCGCGAGGTCGAGCATAAGATCAAGGCGGAGGGCGAAAGAGCTGTTCTTGAAACGAATGTTCACGGTCTTAACCACGAGCTTATCAAGCTGATAGGCAGACTTCGTTACAGAACGAGCTTCAAGCAGAACGTTCTCGATCATTCCATAGAGGTGGCACACCTCGCGGGCATGATGGCGAGCGAACTTGGAGTTGACGCGAACCTCGCAAGACGTGCGGGACTTCTTCACGACATCGGCAAGGCTTTGAGCTACGAGATCGAAGGCTCGCACGTTCAGATAGGCGTTGACGTATGCAAGAAATATAAGGAATCTCCCGATGTTATCCACGCTATCGAGGCTCATCACGGCGACGTTGAAACGCGCACCGTTGTAGCGGCTCTTGTTCAGGCGGCAGACGCTATCTCGGCGGCAAGACCCGGTGCCAGAAGCGAGAACTACGAGAACTACATCAAACGTCTTGAAAAGCTCGAAGAGATCTGCACCTCGTTCGAGGGCGTTGAAAAGACCTACGCTATCCAGGCGGGCAGAGAGGTCAGGGTAATGATAAGGCCCGAAAAGCTGAACGATGAAAAAATGGTGATCGTTGCAAGAGAGATCGCTAAGAAGATCGAGAATGAAATGAATTATCCCGGTCAGATAAAAATCAATCTTATACGCGAGAGCCGCGTCGTTGAGTACGCTAAATAAAGGCTTAAAGGCGGACGTAACAGTCCGCCTTTTATAATATACTATCAAACGAGCAGAGACACGGGCGCACACGCAGGTGCGCCCGTGCAAAGCCGAAAACGCTCATTTGCAGTATAATATTCTAAATTTTCCGCGAGGGGATATATATGGGAAAGGAAAAAAAGAGTACAACTTACAGTACGAAGACCGACCAGCACGCCGAGCATAAGCATTTGTTCGGCTCGGGCGGCAATTCGGATTTTATCATCAACATGACACCCGACGGGGCGCGGAAGCTCTGCGGCATTTATTCAATGATAGCTATGATACTTATGGCGCTGGCTTCGGTGCCGTACTATCTGGCAAAGCAGTTCGAGGAATCCAACAAGGTGCTGATGCTCCGCACCGAGAACAACGGTACGCTGGCTTTTCTGATAATGACCGTTCTGATACTTACAGGCTTTTTCGGGCTGCTGATCTTCATGATCTCCTGCGTGAAAAAAGAGGTCATCATACAGAAAAACAAGGGGCTTGCGCTTTTTGTGCTGGTCATTATCTCATCGGTCATTTCAATGGCGCTTTCGCATGACCCGATGACCTCGCTTTACGGCTATCTTGACCGCGGCGAAGGCGTTATCTCGATCATCGGCTATGTGGGATTCTTTGCCATTGGCGTGAGCGTTACAAGCGAAAAATGGCGGCGCTCCGCGTCGGGAACGATAATCGGCATCGGAACGGCAAACGGTCTGCTGGGTATACTTCAAAGTATTCCCGCGCTTAAAGATTATATCCCGAGCTACTATAATTACCTGTTTATCGGCTACCGTCAGGCGCTTACGACCGCCCATGTCGCCGTTACCGAAGCGGAATATTTCAACTCCTACGCGGGCTATGACGCTTCCTACGCCGCCGACGGCGTGACGACCTCGCCGTTTGCGCTTGCCGCATTGCTGACACTTGCTGTCGCGTTTGCGGTGAACCGTGCCTGCTATGCGGAAAAGCTCCCCGAGCGGCTGACCTGCCTTGCGTGTACGGGCGTGATGTTCGGCGCGGCGGTGGTAACTCAGACCATTCCTGCGCTGATAGGCATGGGCTGCGTACTGCTTGCGACCGTTATCTTTGCAATTTCAGACCGCGTTTCCGCTGAGGAAGGCGGCAAAAAGACCGCGAACAAGGGCGCTGTTATCATGTCGTTCGTATCGCTGGCGGTATGCGGAGCGATAATCGGCGGTATCGTGGCGACCGATAATTTCCGTCTGCGCGACGAGCATATCATGTTCACCGATTCCTACGAAAGACTTGGCATTGCGCCGTATCAGCACACCCCGCACGACGGCGAGGACATTTATTCCACGCTGCGTTACGAGACATGGCTGCGCATTGAGAACAATCTTGCGTTCGGCATTGGTCCCGACAACTGGGCGGCGATGTATTTTAACGGCGAGGGCATGGAGATCGACCGCACCTATAACGAGTACGAAGACCTGCTTCTTACAAGGGGCATTGTCGGCGCGGCAATTTATCTTTTGGCGCTTATTGTCACGTTTGCAAAGGCGGCGCGGGTCATCGGCGGCGCTCATTCGGGCAAGTATGCCAAGGGCGCGGCTTACGGAGCGGCGGCGGCGTATTTTGCGTATCTTGTGCAGGCGTTTTTCAATAGCTCGTGCAATACGTCTACGCCGTTTTTCATGCTGACGATAGGGCTTTTGTGGAGTTATGAGGCTTCGACGGGCAAGCCGGCAAAAGCGGCAGAAAAGGAAAAAGAATAAAGCAAAGTGAAGGCAAACCAAAAGTCTTAGGAAAGGGGTCTGGGGGATAACCCTTCTTCAGAAGGGTTTCCCCCAGAAAAGCCGACGGCATTCTCAAACTAACGGTAAAACGCAAAGAGAATAGCTCAAAATTAAAATCGGCAATTTCAAGAAAATGTGACAAAAACGCAGAATAGAATAGCTCTGCAAAACAGTACGGAAACAAGGAAATTGCCGATTTTCACGAAAGAATAGCGCAACGGTCTGAAAATCGCGGCAGTAGGGGATTTACACACGGTCGGGCAATTCACGGACACACAATGCGCGCCCCTACAATATCAACCGGAAAGCCCTTGTAAGGCAATCGGCAAAGTTCAACGAAAACAATAACGAGGTCAGGAATAATTTCCCGACCTCGATTTTTTATTTCACTGTTTCAACGCGCATCATATTCGTCGTGCCGCTCATGCCTAAAGGCACACCCGCCGTCACTACCACAAGATCGCTATGTTTCAGCAGCCCCATTTCCAGCGATTTCGCAATAGCCGCATCAATAAGCCCGTCGGTATCGGTCTGCTCCTCGACAATACCCGGAACAAGCCCCCACGACATATTCATATGCCTTGCCGTGCGGTGCGATGTCGTCAGAGCGATTATCGGACACTCCGGACGGAATTTCGAAAGCCTGCGGGCGGTCGTGCCGCTTTTTGTAACGGTGATTATTGCAGCGGCGTTAAGGTCGTGCGCGGTGGTAACGGTCGCGTGAGCGATAGCTTCGGTAACTTCGCCGCAGTCGTACTCGCCGCTGCCCGAACGCAGCTCGAACTGGTGCCGGTAATCAATGTTGTTCTCGGTGGTCTCGGCAATCTTCGCCATTGTGCGAACCGCTTCGATCGGGAAATGTCCCGCCGCAGTCTCGCCCGAAAGCATGATAGCGGAGGTGCCGTCGTAAATGGCATTCGCAACGTCTGTTATTTCCGCACGGGTCGGGCGTGGATTGGTTATCATGGATTCAAGCATCTGCGTGGCAGTAATTACCTGCTTGCCCGCGTTGTACGCCTTGTGGATAAGCTCCTTCTGAATTGCGGGAATCTGCTCGAACGGGATCTCAACGCCCATATCGCCGCGTGCCACCATTACGCCGTCGGCAGCTTCAAGGATCTCGTCGGCGTTCTCCACGCCCTCGCTGTTCTCAATTTTTGCGATTATGCGCACTTTATTCCAGCCCAAAGACTGCGTGAACTTGCGCAGATAAATAACGTCCGCCGCCGTGCGCACGAACGAAGCCGCGATAAAGTCAAACCCGAGCTTCGCGCCGAATTGCAGGTCTGCCATGTCCGCGTCGGAAATGTACGGCATGGAGAGCTTCGCGCCCGGGATATTTATGCCCTTGTGGTCTTTTATCTCGCCGCCGTGAACCACCGTGCAAACCACGTCGGTCTTGTTGACGTAGGTAACTTTAAGCTCTATCAGACCGTCGTTAATAAGTATCCTCGTGCCTACCGAAACATCGTGCGGCAGGCGCTGGAAAGTCACGGCGCATTCTTTTTCGGTGCCGATTATGTCGCGGGTGGTGAGGGTAAATTCGTCGCCTGCTTCAACGTATACCGCGCCGTTTTCGAAGGTTTTCAGGCGAATTTCGGGACCCTTTGTGTCGAGCATCGTGGCGACGTGCAGACCCAGTTCGTCGGAAAGGCGGCGAACCATATCAAAGCGCTTTTCGTCAACGGGGTAATTGCTGTGCGAGAAGTTGAAGCGGGCAACGTCCATTCCCGATTTCATCAGCTCGCGGAGAACGCCCTCGTCCTCCGTCGCGGGACCCAGCGTGCAAACTATTTTGGTTTTTCTCATTACATATCTTTCCTTTCGGGGGCAGCCGCCCCGTTTTATGCAGTTATATTATACCACAAATATCACGGTTTGTAAAGTGGGTTTGAGAAAAACAGTGCGGGAATCAAATTTGCTCTGTTTGTTGATGTGTTTGTTCGGGCGAACCTGTCCGTGCCATTGCCCCCTCCGTAAAAACCATGTTCCGGCTATTACGGATAGCATTGCAAATCTCTCCGTAATTATTATATTGCCATAAGCAAATTAATCGGCTGCGCAAGGCAATATGTAGGGGCGCACCTATGTTTGCGCCCGTTTCTGACCGCCCCCGCCGCTCATTTTTCTTTTTTGCATATTTTTTTCTTTTCCGTAAATACTATCTCCAAAGGAGTTGATTCTTCATGCGCAGACAAACCTACATTTTCGGTTCGCCGCCCTCCGTTATCGGCTCGGCGGCGGTCGGCGGCAAGCTCGAAGGCGAAGGACCCCTCGGCGGCTGCTTCGACAAAATAAGCGACGACCCCTATATGACCGCCGACAGCTTCGAAAAGGGCGAAAGCAAGCTGCAAAAACAGGCGCTTCTCCACCTATTAGAAAAAACAGGTCTGACCGAGCAGGACATAGACCTCCTGTTCGGCGGCGACCTGCTCAATCAATGCACAGGCACCACCTACGGCATACGCAGCTTCGGCATTCCCTTTCTCGGGCTGTACGGAGCCTGCTCCACTATGGCGGAAGGACTTATCATGGCGGCGGCTTTCACCCACGCGGGCTACGCCGAATGCGCCGCCGCCGTCACCTCGTCGCACTTTTGTTCGGCGGAAAAACAGTACCGCTTCCCTCTCAATTACGGCGGACAGCGCACGCCCACCTCGCAGTGGACGGCAACGGCGGGCGGTGCCGCTGCGGTGTCCGCCAAAGGAACAGCGCCCTTCATACGAGGCTTTGCCGTCGGCGTGATAGAAGATCTGGGCGTGACCGACGCAGCAAACATGGGCGCGGCAATGGCTCCGGCGGCGTGGTCTACGGTCTCGGCGTTTTTCCGCGACACGGGTATGTCGCCCGCGAGCTTCGACCTTGTGCTTACGGGCGATCTCGGCAAGGTCGGCAGCCGTCTTTTCTGCGAGCTGGCGGCGCGTGAGGGCGTTGATGTCAGCGAGAACCACTGCGACTGCGGCACCATGCTTTATGATTTCGAAAAACAGGACGTTCACGCGGGCGGCAGCGGGTGCGGGTGCTGCGCGGCAGTGATCTGCGGGCATATCCTGCCGCTGCTGAAAGTCGGGCGGCTGAAAAACGTGCTTTTCGCCGCAACGGGTGCGCTGATGTCGCCCACGATGTCGCAGCAGGGCGAAACGATACCCTCGATCTCGCACGCGGTGTGGCTGAGTGCCTGTCCCGGAAAGGAGTGAACGGAATGATCTTTCTCAAAGCGTTTCTTATCGGCGGAGCGATCTGCGCGGCGGGTCAGCTGCTTATCGACTTCACCAAGCTAACGCCCGCAAGGATCCTGACAGGATATGTCGTCGCGGGCGTGATACTCGGGGCGATAGGCGTTTACCGCCCTCTTATCGACTTTGCGGGAGCGGGTGCCGCCGTTCCTCTGACAGGCTTTGGCAATCTTATCGCGGAGGGCGTTCGGAAAAGCGTCGGCACGGACGGCGCGCTGGGTATCCTCACGGGCAGCATTACGGCGGGCGCAGCGGGCATAACGGCGGCGGTGGTTTTCGGGCTTGCCGCGTCGCTCGCCGCCCGAAGCTCCGCCCGCGAATAGACAAAAAAAGCGGTATGAGCAAAGCCCATACCGCCTGTTATACTTAAATCATGTCGCAAATCAGCGTTTTTCGCCAAAAACGCCTTATGCTTATTCCTCGATAACGGGAGTAACGTCACCGTTCGATGCAGCAGGCGCACCGAGAGTTACGTTCCAGCCTGCAACCTTCTTCTGCTCAAGTATAAGGTCGTCAATGTCGATTTCGCCGGTAGCGTTAGCGTTTGCTACCTCTTCGTAAACGATACTCGAATCAACCTGCCAGCCGGCAACCTTCTTCTGCATAAGGACAAGGTCATCAACGTCTATCGTGCCGTTGCCGTCAAGGTCGCCGTACTTGCAGAGGTAAGCGTCGGTCATCTCGGAAGAACTGTCATACTGAACCGTTCTCGGAGCGTAGGTAGTACCCTCGTAGCCAATAATTATGCTGCCGCCGTCAAAAACAAGACCGGTAACTTCAACCTTACCTTCTTCATCGGCATTCTGAGTATAATTCGCCTTGCCGTCAGCATCAACTATTGATACGGTGAGCATGGTATTGTCAAATTCCTCGCCATCTTCGGTCTTTGCGGAAACGGTGATATACTCCTTCACGGGGATCTCTTCTCTTGTGATAGTGCAATCGGGAAGAGGTCTTGCCTCAGCATCCATCTCATAGTCAACAATTACGCCATGTTCAGCGGCTACTTCTGCGATTATGTTATAAGCCGCTACCATGTTCTGCGTTCCCATGTTGCGGATGGTTCTGCTGCGCTCTACATTGGTAAGCTCGGAAGGAACCTTTCCGTAAGCCGCCATGCAGGCAGGGAGCATGAACTCATTATAAAGCTCGTCTGTTTTCTCCATGAACGCCGCATAGTCGGCAGCGGTGAAATAGTCAAGGTTCGGAAGGAAGAACGCATCAAGTTCCTGGATCATTCTTTCAGTAGCGCCGCACTCAATGCAGTGCTCTTTGAAAGTTTCATAGTCATAGCTTACAGCGCTTGCAGTAATAGCAAAATTCTGCGCAAAACCGCCGAAAACAGGTGCACCTACTCCACCAAAAGCAACGGCAACAGCCGCAGCAGCCGAAATAATTCTTTTATTAAGCATCTCATTTTCCTCCTGTAAATGCTCCGTGCAAAGCGCGGAACGGTTTAAATAGTTATAATCGACCATCATCATTATATCACATCTAAAGGCGTTTGTCAATAACGACTTATTAAATTAGTTATACCAAACAAATTTTTCACACAAAATACACGGTATAATCGTCATTGTTCACATATCTGTCAAAAAAGCAGCCCGACTACTTTTTCCGAAAGGTCAGAATATCAAAGCCGCAGCCCGTATCGAGACTTTCAAGGCGCTCAAGGCGTTCCCTGCCCTCGCGGGGAGTGCGGTAATAATACGGTGTCATGGCGAAGAGATTCATTATATCGCGGTTCGTTTTGAGCGAAAGCGTGTATTCAAGCCGCTCACTGCCGAACGCCGCAAAGCCCTTCAAGCCGTAATCGTTGGGCTTGTTCAGATAAGGCTCGTCGTAAAGCACCGCCCGCAGTCCCATAAGATGCTCGGGCGCGGGACAGACTATCACGAGCTTACCGCCCTTTTTCAGCACTCGGGCAAATTCCTCACCCGCGACGGGCGCGAACGTGCTTATGATTATGTCGGCGCTGCGGTCGGAAAATGGCAGCTCGAACGAGGAAGCCGCCGCATAGCGCACGTTGGCAAGCCCCAGCGCCTTCGCCCGGGAAGCCGCGTGCTTCACCGCCGCACGGGAAATATCCATGCCGAATATCTCCGCGAAAGGGAGCGCCGCCGCGTAAATATTGGTATAATAGCCCTCGCCGCAGCCGCAGTCCAGCACGAGGGGATTTTCCGCGCCGTCAAGCAGAGACTTCATTATATCTGCGACTTTTTCGGCTAAGGGGCGGTAGCTGTCAAGGCTGAGAAACTCCGTCCGCGCCTTTACCATAGCGGGGTCGTCGCCCGAGCCTGAATGCTTTGCCCCAAGCAGATTGACATACCCCTGCGCCGCAATATCGAACCGATGCCCCTTTTTGCAGGCATACCCGAACCTATTCTCTTTCAGCCGCGTGCGGCAGACAGGACAGACAAGCATTTCTGCCTCACCACTCCTTTTGTGAAAAAGTTAATAGTTAATAGTGAATAGTTAATAGTTATGGTATCGCCTTCGGCGATGTTGCGCGGCGAACGTGCCGCGCATTGACTCGCTTGCGCTCGTCAGTTTTAACCGCAATGACTATGATTAGCGAATATTTTTTGCGGAGCGCAGCTTCCGCATAATATCGTCCGCGAAGCGGACACCTTAACTATTCACTATTAACTATTCACTATTCACTTTTTTCAGTTTCCAGTAGTATTTTCGCGCCGATTCGGGGAAGTCGCTCATAACGCCGTGTTCGGGGTCGTAGAAGGTGCCTTCGGCGTACAGCGACCAATGCCAGCAGCGCGGCGTTTCCAGACTGAGCAGACACAGCGGCGGCAGCTCTTGCTTGTCCGTTACCTGCACCCGCTCGTCGGAAATGTCCACCCCATGCTCGCGGAACGTGCGTTTCATCTCGCGGAGCGTGGTCTCGCGGTCGTTGCCGAGATATTCGCATATCTCGGCGGGCGTTTTTTTCAGCACCATTGCAAGCACAGCCTGTCCGCATTGCAGGTCGGTCGGCTCGTGGATATACTCAATTTCCATTATTTAAGGAACCCGTTGATTATCTGCTCCTCCGCCTCCGCTTCGGTGAGACCCAGCGTCATGAGCTTTATCAGCTGTTCGCCCGCGATCTTGCCTATTGCCGCTTCGTGGACGAGCGCCGCGTCAACGCTGTTCGCTTCAAGCGACGGCACCGCCAAAATACGACCGTTATCCATGATTATCGAATCGCACTCGGTATGACCGCTGCAAGCCGCGTTGCCGTTCACGCAGAGGTCGAGCTTCTGAAAGCTGCTGTCCCTCGCCACCGAACGCGACACCACATCGGCGCTGGAACCTTCGCCGTTCAAATCTACCTTATAAATGCTTTCGGCGGTCTGTTCGCCGTGAGTCATCAGCCTTTCGCGCACGACCAGCTTTGCGTTGTCTTTCAGCGCGGCTATCGTGGTGCGGCGGGTGGAATCAACGCCCTTTATCTGCACCATTTCCATTTCCATATAACTGCCCTCATCCATGTAAACCTCTGTCTGCGGGTCGAGGATGCGCTTGCCCGTTCCGTTGCCCGAGCCATAGTGCTTTTCGACGTACTTCACCCGTGAATTTCTGCCGATGAAGAAGCGGTGGATTCCGTCATGCTCGCTGTCATGACTGCCGCAGTTGTCGATACCGCAGCCCGCAACAATGACCACATCGCAGTCCTTCCCGACATAGAAATCATTGTAAACCATTTCTTTAAGACCGCTCTCGCTCATAACAACGGGGATATGAACACTCTCGTTCTTGGTGCCGTCCTTTATCCTAATATCAATGCCGCTTACGTCGGTCTTTGAGGTTATCTCGATATTCGCGGTGGAATTTCTGCCCGCCGCTTCGCCGTTTGCACGGATATTGTATGCTCCCTCCGGCACCTCGTGAAGATCAGCCACCTCGCGCAGCAGCCTTAACTGTACCGCGTCTAATTTTGCCATTTGCGCTTTCCTCCTTATTCCATTTTCGGACAAATATCCGCCGTGAACTTAGCGCCCATTATCTCGGGAAGAACGCGCTCCTTGGAACCCTGGTCGATGACCTGTCCGTCGGAAAGCACGATTATCTCATCGGCGATGTTGAGTATGCGCTCCTGATGCGAGATCACGATTACCGTGCGTTTTTTCTCGGTGACGCGCATTTTTTCGAATATCCTTATAAGATTATTGAAGCTCCAGAGGTCTATGCCAGCTTCTGGTTCGTCGAAAACCGCGAGCTTAACGTCGCGGGCGAGTACGGTCGCTATCTCGATGCGCTTTAATTCGCCGCCCGAGAGCGAAGCGTTCACCTCGCGCTTGATATAGTCCTTAGCGCAGAGACCCACCTCCGAAAGATATTCGCAGGCTTCGGACACGGACAGCTTTCTGCCCGCTGCTATCCTGAGCAGATCGAGGACGGTAAGACCCTTGAAGCGCACGGGCTGCTGAAAAGCGAAGCCTATGCCTTTGCGGGCGCGTTCGGTGATACTAAGCTCGGTAATATCCTCGTCTTCATAGAAAAGTCTGCCGCCTGTGGGCTTTTCGATACCCGCGATCAGCTTGGCGAGGGTAGATTTACCGCCGCCGTTGGGACCCGTTATCACAACAAATTTATCCGACGGAATATCGAGGTCGATACCGCGGATTATCTCTGCCGCCTTGCCGCCGTCGGGTGCTACGAATGAAATATTCTGTAATTTCAGCATTATTGACAAATGCTCCTTTCATTGCTTTAGACCGCCTTACAGCGGCATAAATAATATTATACCATATTGCTCTAAAAAAATCAACCGATACATTGTAAATAATAATCTGTACTTTTAACAAGGCATAAAAAAGATATTACCCGCAAAACAGCGGCAAATCAAAAAAGTCTTAGGAAGGGGGCGGCACGAGCAAGCTCGTACCGGGGGGGCAACCCTTACTAAGACTCTTGGTTTGCCTTCACTTTTCTTATTACTGCAAACCGCGCAGCCACTTCGAGAACTGCTCCAAAACATTCGTATAAAGCAAGTTATCATCAGCCGCCGCAAGATCAGCCATTTTCGAAAATCCCGTATTATCGCGCCGCCTGCCCTCCATGTCGTCAAGCTGTTCGAGGTAGCGGAACGTCGTATTGCCGATGCCGATAAACTGGATAAACACATTCATCTCCGAAGACTTCCTTATTATGTTATTTGTCATGGACTGGTCGGCATTCTCGCCGTCGGTAATGAAAAGTATGAACGTCGGGTCGCCGCCGTCAACTATCGGCGGTACCCATTCCCTGCCGCGGAAAAAGCCCTTTGAAACATACGTTCCCTCGATTATCGCCTGCAATACCGGGAAATAGTTCGTCCCGCCCATAGTATACCCCGAAAGACGAATGACCGACTGTACATAATCCTCGTAATTTGAAAGATTCAGGTCGGGCATTTTGCGGTAATCGCTCTGGAAGAGGAACATATCTATCGAGCCGTTGTCGTCGAAGGTCAGCCCGAGCGGCACAAGGCGGTTGATCGTGTCCTGAACCGTGCCGTTTGAATAAAGCCTTGACATCGAGCCGCTGAAATCCAGCGCCACAACGACCTTAGCCCGCGTGTTGCCGAGATCGACCCCGCTTTTCTTGCTGAGATCGACCACGCATTTCGAAAGGTTGACAACGTGCTTTTCGAGCTTGACTTTATCCTTCGAAAGATTGATCTTTTTCATGAGCCTGTCCGCTATCTGCGTATCGTCGGCGAAAGCGGTCGCGGCAGACCTCTGCCCGCCGTATTGCGGATTCGGATTCTGCGGCGGATTCCCCATGCCGCCGTACTGCGGATTCGGGCTTTGCGGCGGATTCCCCATGCCGCCGTACTGCGGCGCATGATTCGGCATGGGTGCGCGATTGTTCTGCGCAAAATACAGCTGTTCGGGCGTGGAATTGCCAAAAAGCTCCTGCGGGGACTGCTTGTTCGGCGAAAAACTCTGCGGCGGCTGCGGCTGCGGATTCACCGGCGAACCGTACTGAGGCTGAGGATTGGGCGGCGGGGTCATCTGCACGCCCCTCTGCGGCGGCGGATTCACCGGGCGCGGCGGCACAGGCTCGGGCGGCATGGGCTTTGGCGGCGCGGCTTTACGCGGCTGAACCTTCGGAGCGGGTCGCTGCTCCTTCGGCTTCGCGGGAGAGGACGGCGCGGGTCTCAATGCTTTCGGCGCGGGCGGGGGCGGCGGAGTGGTTTCTATCGGCTCGCCGCCGTAGCTTTTGAGAAGCTCCTTCAAGCCGCCGTCAAAGCCGCGTGCTATCGCCGAAAAGCGCCAGCCGTTCTTGCGGTATATCTCAATGTCAATGATAGCCCTTTCGCGCTCGAAATCCTTGCCTGAAAGCGTAAGCCCCGCGCCGAGCGAGCCGCTCTGCTCAAGGCTGACCCTATGGCTCACGACCTCGCCCATTGTGCCGCTGCCGTCTATGCTCACCGTGAAAACAAGCCTGTCTATCTGCGGGGGGAGCGCGTTCAGATCGACGGTGTATTCCGAAGCGCGCCCCGAATTGGTCAGGCAGACGGCGTTCCCGGGCGAAGCGGTCTGATTATAGAACACCATGTACCTGTCGTCGGAGAGCTTTCCGGCTGCGTCCACGCCGAAGCAGCAGCTGTCATAAATAGCTCTGCCCTCCGTGTGCATGACCACGCGGAACGGCTGTCCGTCGTCGAGTACATCGGTGAGCTTGCCCCTGTATCCGCGCACTAAATTTAACATATCGGTCTCCTCCTTTTTGTTTTTCAATTGATTTTATGGCTGTAAATCAGCAATGTTGTAAAATTGTGGTTTTGTGGGTGTTTACGGACGCGCAATGCACGCCCCTACAATATGTAACCCGCACAAAATCAGGTGTAGGACGGGGGCTTGCTCCCGCCCGTTGCGCCCATATGACCCTAAAATATCGTATTTTCAATGGTTTTGCATTTGGTTAGTGCATATGGGGGCAAGCCCCATACGCATTAACCTAATATAAAACTATTGAAAATACGGCAATTTCGGGGTCACACGGGCGAGCGATGCTCGCCCCTACACCGTTTTT